>JAFYWE010000032.1 GCA_017558165.1 Bacteroidaceae bacterium | reverse complement strand
GAAATTCGGTGTAAATCTTAACGCTTACACCTCAATAGAGGAGACTGTGTACAATATCAACGATGTGCCGGTTGAAACAGCAGGGGCTATTGATTCCTGCTTGTGGATTCTCCGTGACTGGGCCGACGGTCTTACACTCGACGGCGAAGAGATTGACAAGGAGCGTGGCGTTATCCATGAGGAGTGGAGAGGACGCAACAGTGCCATGATGCGTATGCAGGAGCGTATGCTTGCCGACATCTTCCCTGGCAGCCGCTATGGTAAGCGCCTCCCAATCGGTATCATGGAGGTTATTGACAACTTCCCACACGAGGCTCTGCGTGACTACTATGAGACATGGTACCGTCCTGACCTTCAGGGTATCGTAATCGTTGGTGACATCGACGTTGACCAGGTTGAGAAGAAGGTGAAGAAAATCTTCAAGGGCATAAAGAAGGCTAAGAAGCCTGCCGAGCGTGTATACTATCCTGTTGATGACAACAAGGAGATGATCTTCTCACAGCAGATTGAC
Source organism: Bacteroidaceae bacterium (assembly GCA_017558165.1). Taxonomy (GTDB): domain Bacteria; phylum Bacteroidota; class Bacteroidia; order Bacteroidales; family Bacteroidaceae; genus HGM04593. The sequence goes on along the minus strand of JAFYWE010000032.1, from coordinate 3,562 downwards.
AAGGAGCAGCCTAACTACATGCTGCAGCTCATGTACAAGCACGATGTGGCTCCACGCGACCAGCGTAACACAAAGGAGTACATCCGCGAGAATACAAAGTACTCTTTCGCAATGTCAATGCTCAACAGCCGCTTCTCGGAGATCATGAGCAAGGAGAACCCTCCTTACCTGCGTGCCGGTGTAGGTTACAGCGGTTTCGGTGTAACAGAGATGAAGAAGGCCTTTACCGTTATGGTACAGTGCAAGCCCGAGCAGGTGAATGAGGCTATCCCTATGGTGTTCACCGAGGTTGAGCGTGCACGCCGTTTCGGTTTCACCGAACCTGAGTTCAAGCGCCTCAAGGAGAATATGATTGCCGGTACCGAGAGATGGTATGCAGAGCGTGACAAGCGCACAAACGACTACTATGTACAGAACTGTATCCGCCACTTCCTCGACGAGGTAAGCATGATGGCTCCCGAGAAGGAGTATGAGCTCACACTCGAAATCATCAACTCGCTTACACTTGAGGAGATCAACGAGGTGCTCCCGGCCTTGCACCGTGCCGACAACCGTATTGCCGTTTCATTCGCACCAGAGCGTGAGGGCGCTGCATATCCAGGCCAGAAGGAGATCGAGATGTTGCTCGACATGGTAGGTAACGCAAGAATATCAGCATACGAGGACAACGCCGTTGACGCGCCTCTGTTGGCCGAGCTTCCTGCAGGTGGCAAGGTTGTCAAGAGCGAAGAGGGCAAGTGGGGTTCAACCGTATGGACTCTCTCTAACGGCATCAAGGTGGTTGTCAAGGCAACCGATTTCCAGGCCGACAATATCAGCCTCGCCGGTTACAAGGTGGGTGGTGTGAACCGTTACCCCGACAGCGATAAGGTGAACCTTGGCATGCTCTCAGCATTGTCAGGCATCGGCGGTTACGGTGCGTTCGACGCTACACAGCTCGGCAAGAAGCTTGCGGGCTCTACAGCATCGGCAAGCGTCGGCACCAACTCATTGTACGATGTCATAAGCGCCGGTTGCTCACCAAAGGATGCCGAGCAGATGTTCCAGTTGCTCTATCTCAAGTACACATCTCCACGTAAGGACGAGAAGGCTTTCGCATCATACACAACACGTCTGCGCAACAGCCTCAAGGACAGGGATATCAACCCTAACACAGCACTCAACGACACAATGGTTGTTGCACTTTATGGCAACCATCCACGCGTGAAGCCATTCGTGGCAGCCGATGTTGACGCTGTTGACTACGACAGGGTACTCGAGATCTACAAGGACCGTACAAGCGATGCTACAGGCTACATGTTCTTCATTGTGGGTAACGTTGACCTTGAGGCCATCAAGCCACTTGTTGAGCGTTACATCGGCGCATTGCCATGCAACGGCAGGGTAGAGAACATCGAGAAGACAACTGTGACAAAGCGCACAGGCGTATACCGCAACAACTTCAAGAACAAGATGGAGAACCCGACAGGTACCGAGAACATCATCTACACAGGTAAGATAGACCCAACATACAGGAACAGGGTAGTGATGAGCTTCCTGAACCAGGTGCTCAACATCGTCTACACCGAGGAGGTGCGTGAGAAGGAGGGTGGTACATACGGCGTTGGCGTACGCGGCTCAATCTCAAAGCTCCCTGAGGGCGAGTATGAGCTCATGGTCAACTTCAAGATGGCGCCCGAGCGTCGCGAGGAGCTTGCCGCAATCATCGTTCGCGAGTTCGAGAAGCTTGCCGCTAACGGCCCTGCTACCGAGCATGTTGAGAAGGTACGCAGCTACATGCTCAAGTCATTCGAGGAGAGCCAGAAGAAGAACGGTGCATGGATGAGCTGGCTTGTAGGTAACTACTTCGAGAATGAGGATACCTACACCGGTTATGAGGAGCTTGTAAAGGGTATCACAAACGAGGATATCCGCCTGCTTGCGAAGTACATCCTTGACCAGGGCAACTTCATCGAGGTCAGCATGACCCCAGCGGAGTAATATGATAACAAAAAATCCCTCAAGAAATTGAGGGATTTTTTGTTATTGTAGGTGAAAGGGGAAAACTGAAATCTGAAAGATGAAATATCGTGCCAACGAGTGAAAACAAAGCTTGCTTATGTTTTTACAACGAGTGCAGCCGATATTCAAGCGCACGTAGTGCGGTTAAAGGGGGAATGTGAATGCCAAAAGGCATCGACAGTGCACGCAGTGATAGGTCGCACGAAGCATCCCCTCCCCTCAGTCGGCAAGCCGACAGTTTATTCCTCACCTGTTTTAGGGGAGGTGCCGTAGGCGGAGGGGTTGGCAGTGGAGCAGTTTCGTGCCGTGTGGATCACGGAAAGCGCGTTAAAAGGAGATGCTTCGACTTCGCTCAGCATGACATTTTCGTCCCCTTGGGTTTGACAACCGACGCATGAGCGAGAGCAGAATCAAACTCGTTTGAATTATGCCGAGCGAAAAGGAGGAAAACAAAGTTAACCGACGCAGCTGAGGCTTCGTCCCCTTGGGTTTGTAACCCAAGGGTGCTGAGGTTGGGGATTTATAATCCCCTAATAAAAGTATTTATTATTTCGGGTCACAGACCCTGATGCTCAGTTACAGCGGATGGAACATCCGCTGTAACGGGATACATCTAATACTTTTTTTAGAATTTGAAAAGTTATCTATAATTCTTCTTTGTGTAATTTTATGTTCCATCGAGGCTTTCATATGGCTGATGTTTTAATGTTATACAATTATTTTATGGTGGTGAGGTGGCAGAGGGGAAATGATTTTCTCCTCTGCCTATGTACTGTTCTATGATTTCTGTTTCCATTGGTTATATTATTATGGTGAGTCGGTGAGCTATCAAGTTCACTAACTCTAAATAGTAATTATTTCAATGTAATGCTCTTCCACTCCGTATTCCACCATGTCCTGGTTTCAATGTTCGGTTGATAATCTGCTTCGGCATTTACCTGCTCTCTATTAAGTACAAGGTCACAACCTTCAACTTTTCCTCCGACCCTATAAAATACAATTCGTTTGTTTTGATTAATCGCAGTAACAACCGAACCGAACGTCAATTCTTCCAAATATTGGCAACCATAAAAAGCTCCGTCACCCACGGTTGTTACTTTGGGAAGGTTGATGCTGTTAAGAGCGTGTGCACCATCAAACTCTTGATCAACGATTTCCGTTACATCGGGAAGAATCAAGTCAATCTTGCCGTCATAAGACTCTTCTTGTGAAAGACGATAAATCGCTTCGCCAATAGCAGTAATAGTCAACGAGCCCACATCTATCATAGCCGGTTCTGCACCCGTTACAATAATCGTGGTAATTCCGTTATCCACATAAGCTTTAAGCTGTTCCACCAAGGCAGTGATGTCATCTTCGGTAGCTTCAGCCTTGCCACCCAATGGACCGTCTATGACAGGTCTTGCATCCAATGCATAGCTCTTATTATACTCTGTGCCGTTAGGATTCTTCTCGGCGGTGAAAGTGTAATCTTTAAGAGTTACTTCTCCCTGCTTTACACTTACCGTTGCATCCTCTGCAAAAGTACCATAGAGGTATGCATTACCTTTCTCATCAGCAG
>JAFYWE010000031.1 GCA_017558165.1 Bacteroidaceae bacterium | reverse complement strand
TGGATACCCTCAGCCGCAACCTCACTGGCGTGAACGCTATCTACGAGATACAGTTGCGTGGTGCAAGCGGCCAGCTCGACTCCATTGACCAGGTGAACGAGCAGACAAAGAAGATGGCCCAGCAGGTTGAGGAGCTCAACAACCTATATGCACGCATGATCGAGGCCATGACAACAAACACGAACCGTCAATAACAACAAATACCGTAGACGATGAAGATCAAGAAACAAAGAGTCTCACCACGTCAGAAGATGATCAATCTGATGTACGTTCTTCTGATGGCAATGCTTGCCCTGAACGTATCTTCGGACGTGCTCAACGGCTTCACGCTCGTTGATGAGAGCCTCTCGAAGAGTACCTCGAACACCATCAGGCAGAACGGTATGCTGTATGACGCATTCGAGAACAGCCTTGAGCAGAACCCCGAGAAGGTACGCGAATGGTACGAGCGCGCCTTGGAGGTGAAGAGACTCTCGAACGGCATATACGACTATGCCGAGGAGCTGAAGACACGCATAGCCAAGAAGGCCGACGGCAAGGATGGCGACCACACCAACCTGAAGAACCGCGAGGATCTTGAGGCAGCCACATACGTGATGCTTTCCCCTACCACAGGCGAGGGACAAGCCCTGTATGACGCTATTATCGAGTACCGCACAAAGATGCTCGGAATGGTCAACGACCCTACACAGCAGGAGATGATCATGACCAACCTGAGCACCGATGTTCCCAACAGGGACATATCGTTGCTGAAGAACTGGCAGGAGTATCACTTCGAGAACATGCCTGCTATTGCAGCCATCACATTGCTCACTAAGATACAGAACGACGTGCGCTACGTTGAGGGAGAGATCCTTCATGCCCTCTCGAACAACATCGACATGGGCGACGTGCGTGTGAACCAGATTCGCGCATTGGTTATCCCTACCTCAAAGAACATCGTACGTGGCGGCAACTTCTCGGCACAGATTATCCTTGCCGCAGTGGACTCTACACAGCGCCCGCAGATTTACGTGAATGACAACCTTCTGCAGTCGGAACACGGTGAGTACAGCGTTGCCTGCAACAAGACCGGTGACTACACCCTTAACGGTTATATGCTTGTAAACGACGGTTCGGGCTCACAGTCACGCTACGACTTCACACAGAGCTACACAGTGGTTGACCCTACAGCCACCGTGAGTGCATCTATGATGAACGTGCTCTATGCAGGATTCTCAAACCCGATCAGCATTTCGGTACCGGGTGTTCCCTCAAACAAGATATCTGCAAGCATATCAAGCGGTAGCGGAAGCATCAAGAGCGACGGCAACGGCGGATACATCGTGGTGCCTACAAAGGTCGGCGAAGAGATAAAGATAGGCGTCACAGCCCGTAACGAGGCCGGCAACAACCAGAGCATGGGCGAGTACGCATTCCGCGTGCGCCAGTTGCCCGACCCAACACCGTTCATCGAGTACAAGGACAAGGACGGACACACACAGCGCTACCGTGGCGGCAAGGGCCTGAGCAAACAGGATCTAATGAGTTCCAACGGTATCGTTGCCGCCATCGATGACGGCTTGCTGAACATCGGGTTCAAGGTACTCTCGTTCGAGACCGTATTCTATGACAACATGGGTAACGCAAAGCCCATGATTTCGGACGGCACGGACTTCTCGGCACGACAGAAGGAGATGATGCGCAACCTCAGCCGTGGCAAGCGCTTCTACATATCACACGTAAAGGCTGTAGGCCCCGACAACGTCGAACGTCTGTTGCCTACCACACTCGAGGTTATAATAAACTAAAAACGAACAAACGATACAATTATGCAATACATCAGCCGATTAATACTCGTCGTATCACTGCTGCTTGCCGCACAGGCAACAGTGGCGCAGCCACCTGCACGCCAGAAAGAAAACACGAACAAATCCGGAAAGGCCGCAAAGACTACCGCCGTTACAGGCTTGAGCGAGAGGGCAAAGAGTCAGTACCCAGGAACGATTACACCTCAGGAGGTTGAATGGAAACGTGACATCTACAGGGAGCTTGACCTCAGCAAGGAGAAGAACGCATCGCTCTACTACCCTGTCGAGCCAATGGGTGGCAATATGAACCTGTTCACATTCCTCTTCGGGAACATCATCGAGGGCAACATAACAGCATATGAGTACAGCCTTGACGGATATGAGTCATTCTCCGAGGAGAAAGCCGTTGACCCAAAGCTGATGCTTGAGGACTACCGCATATACTATGAGGAGGAGAATGGCAAGATAATCGTGGGCAAGAGCGACATACCGAGCGCCGAGGTCAAGAGCTACTTCATAAAGGAGAGCCACTACTATGACAGCAGGAGAGGCTCATACGGTATACGCGTAGTAGCCATCTGTCCCGTAATGCACCGCAACGAGGAGTTCAGTTCCGAGGAGACCAAGATCCCGATGTTCTGGATCAACTACGACGAAGTCGCACCATTGCTTGCCCGCCAGAGCGTGATGACAAGCAGCCTGAACAACATATCCTCAATGAGCCTCGATGACTACTTCACCAAGGGCTCATACGATGGTAACATCTACAAGACCGTTAACCTCAAGAACCAGGCCATCGCACAATACTGCCAGGACTCTACTGCAGTGAAGAAGGAGCAGCAGAAGATCGAGCAGCAGCTCAGCGACTTCCGCACAAACCTGTGGAACACCAAGACAGTAGCCGAGATTCGCCAGGATTCTATCGACGCGGCGGCAAAGGCTGCGAATGACTCCATCGAGGCAGCCAAGGCTCCTGTAGAGAAACCCAAGAGGCCTACACGCAGGGAGCAGAAGGAGAAAGAGGAGGTGAAGAGTACCGATAAGGTCGAGAAGAAGAGCAAGAGCGAACCGGCCAAGGCAAACAACGCCGCACGCGTATCGGTACGACGCACCCGCAGATAAACATTTTTATTGAAAATTTTGTTTATTTACTTATTTTATCGTTCTTTTGTGGCGTAGAATAGGTATTAGAACAGCATTGTGATACCTTGACCGTACACAATGTTGTTTTTGTTTAATGATTAAATAACAAGAACAATGAAGAAGTTTTTTGGAATCCTTTTGACCCTTGCACTCTTTGCGGCAGCTCCTGCAGCGTCACAGATCAACTGGGGTATCAAGGCCGGAGTAAACTCAGCAGAGAAACCATCGAACCTTGGTGACATGAAGACTACAGTAAAAGGCGACCAGGGTTGGTTCGTAGGTCCTATGGTAAAAGCGACATTGCCAATCGTAGGTCTTGGCGTAGAGGCCAACCTCCTCTATTCACAGACAAACACAGAGGTAGGTAGCGAGACCATCAAGAGCAAGTGCGTAGACCTCCCTGTCTATCTTCGCTACGAGCTATCCCTCCCTGTAGTGAACAAGTTCCTTGAGCCATTCGTGGCAGCAGGTCCACAGTGGAGCTGGAACATCGGTGACAAGACATTCTCTCTCACTGACATGCTACCAGACGGTGGACAGGAGGCACTTTCACAGTACACATTGAGAAGCAGCAACCTCAGCCTCAACCTTGGCCTTGGTGCAGTAGTGCTTGACCACGTACAGCTTCATGTGAACTACAACATCGCCCTTGGCAGCACAAGCGAGTACAGCGAGCCTACACAGGCAGCCCTTAACCTTGCCACAAAGTCAAAGACAAACACCTGGCAGTTCTCTCTCGCATATATCTTCTGATAAAGAGAGCAACAATAGCACAAAAAAAGTCAAGCATTCACAATGCTTGACTTTTTTGTTTGTTACTGATATCTCAAATTCTGCCCCGGACGTATTATCGAACGTGAGTTTAGACCATTCAGCTTGAATATTGTCTGCTGTGACACACCGTGCTTTCTTGCGATTCGCTCAATTGTATCACCCGACTTCACCTTGTGGTATTTGGGCTCCGGCCCGGCAACCTTGACCTTGCCGTTCTCTACGTAACGTGCACCTGGCTTGCGGTATACATAATTGTCACCGGTGACGTCCTGATTAGGGAAATCGAACAGCAGGGCGGGGTCAATGCACTTTCCAAGGAGAATGGTCTCGAAGTGCAGGTGTGAGCCCGTAGAACGGCCAGTATTGCCACCCAGGCCTATCGGGTCACCCGCCTTCACATTCTGGTTCTCATTCACGAGTTTCTTTGAGAGATGGGCATAGAGAGTCTCGATACCGTTGTTATGGCGTATTACCACATAGTGGCCATAACCGCGACGCTGGAACGCCGTAATGCGCACCTTGCCGTCAAATGCGGCATAGATGGTATCACCCCTCTCTACCTTGATGTCAAGGCCGTTGTGTACACGACGGCGACGCGGACGGTAGCCGAAGATATCGGTCACCTTGCGGCTCGCTGTAGGCATCACAAAGCCCGTGAGGTCAATCTTGAACGAGTCGGGCAATGCAGCGGTGTAATGCACCTTGTTATTCTCCCAACTTGGATACATATCCATTGACGGGACAACGTATGCCTCATTCAGCAGCATATTGTGCAATGCCATGGTATCGGGCATGGTCATGTGACCGCACACCTTTACCTCATCGGCAAGCATATCCTGCGCACTGGCTCCGGCAAACGGAGCAGCAAGGGCTGCAGCAAGCAATATCGACTTCAGTACTCTCACCTTATTACATGTATTTCTGGCTCTCCTCACCACCGTACTCGAAACGGGTCACAGCCGACTCGTAGTCATACAGCTCGGCAGGGTTGAAGAAACGGTTAATCTCTACAAGTGCATTCTCAACTGAATCTGATGCATGAACCACGTTCTGCTCACCACTCATTGAGAAATCGCCACGGATTGTACCAGGGAGCGCCTTACGTGAATTGGTCACGCCTACCATAAGGCGAACAGTCTCAACAGCCTCGGCACCCTCAAGACAGCATGCAATGAGCGGAGCCGCCTGCATCGAAGCCTTGAGATAAGGGAAGAATGGACGCTCTACGAGGTGAGCATAGTGCTCGGCAACGAGCTCGTCTGTCATGAAAAGCATCTTCATACCGGCAAGGCGCAAGCCCTTACGTTCAAAACGAGTGATGATGTCACCAACTATGCCACGCTGCAAGGCGTTAGGCTTGATAAGAATAAGTGTTCTTTCCATTTTTATATTATTGGATTATGAAATTGCTACTGGAATATGGCGAATAGCCAATTGACGTTGCTTTGCACCTACGCACGACGCGACCCATCTTTGCAACATTTTGCAAAGATAGTAAAAATAGTTATCTGAACGAAAATTAAAAACTTAAGAATTGTAAAAAGCACCAACGGCCAGGAAGCGGATGTCACGATATCGCTCCCCAGTTCCAGTCCTTCATGTTCTTTATCGCACGCAGACGCTCCCACAATACCCTGTTGGCAGGGTCATTATGCTGCGGATCGGCATCCACCACCGCGCGCGCAACCTCACGCACATACTGCAGGAGTTGCTCATCACGTGCCAGGTTGGCAATCTTGAGGTCGAAGGCAATACCGCTCTGCTGTGTACCCTCGATGTCACCGGGGCCACGCAGCTTGAGGTCGGCCTCGGCAATCTCGAAGCCGTCGTTGCTGGTTGTCATTATCTCCATGCGCTTGCGCGTCTCCTCGGAGAGCTTGTAGTCGGTCACCAGTATACAGTACGACTGCGACGCTCCACGGCCTACACGACCGCGCAGCTGGTGCAGCTGCGAGAGTCCGAAACGCTCGGCATTCTCAATGACCATCACCGAAGCATTGGGCACGTCCACACCCACCTCAATAACCGTCGTAGAGACAAGCAGGCGTGTCTCGCCCGATGCGAAACGCCTCATCTCCTCGTCCTTCTCCTTAGGCTTCATCTTACCGTGCAGCTTGCTCAGTTTGTAGTCACAGAAGACGTTGCACAGGTGCTTGTAGCCGTCCTCAAGGTTCTTGAGGTCGAGTTTCTCGCTCTCAGTTATGAGCGGATATACCACATAGGCCTGACGCCCCTCGCGCAACTGGCCGTGAATGAAAGAGTACATGGCATTGGCATGATCACGGAAGATATGCCTTGTGGAGATCGGCTTGCGGCCTGGGGGCAGCTCGTCGATGACCGACACGTCAAGGTCGCCGTACAGCGTCATTGCCAGGGTACGCGGGATAGGCGTAGCCGTCATCACCAGTATATGCGGCGGGATATTGTTCTTGGCCCACATCTTGGCACGTTGCGCCACACCGAAACGGTGCTGCTCGTCAATTACCACAAGACCAAGGTTATAGAAATGCACGTTGTCCTCAAGCACTGCATGCGTGCCTACAAGGATATCGACACCGCCGTTCTCAAGCGCCTCGAAGAGAGGACCACGCTCCTTCTGGCGTGTACTGCCAGTGAGCAGTTCCACCCTTACGGGCAGGGAACCGAGCATACGGCGTATGGTCGCGAAGTGCTGCTCGGCAAGAATTTCCGTAGGAGCCAGTATACAAGCCTGGTAGCCGTTGTCCTTAGCCAACAGCATCGAAAGGAGTGCTACAAGGGTCTTACCGCTACCCACGTCACCCTGTAGCAGACGGTTCATCTGGCGGTTGCTGTTCACGTCACAGCGTATCTCGCGCACCACTCTCTTTTGCGCGCCCGTAAGCTCAAACGGGAGATTCTCGTGATAGAAACGGTTGAACATGTCACCCACCTTTGCAAAACGGTGACCCAAGTAACGCATCTGCCTGTCACGGGCATACTGCAGGATGTTCAGCTGAATATAGAACAGCTCCTCGAACTTGAGCCTGTACTGCGCCAGTTGCAACTCCTTGGTGTTCTTGGGGAAGTGTATTATACGCAAGGCGTTGTCGAGCGACATGAGACCATGCTTGCACACGATGTCTGCCGTCAGGGTCTCCTCCATCTCACGGTCAAGAAGCTGGAACAGGTTCTGCACCAGCTTTGCCATCGCATTGGAGTTGAGCCCGCGACGCTTCATCTTCTCGGTGGTGTTGTAGTACGGTTGCAGTCCCATACTGCTCAACTGCAGTGTGGAGGCGTCATCCACATCGGGATGCGCAATGTTTACCCTGCCATTGAACATGGAAGGCTTGCCGAACACCACGTACTGCGTATGTAGCTTAAGACTACTCTTTATATACTTTATGCCCTTGAACCAGACAAGGTCAACAAAGGCCGTGCCATCGGTAAAATGCCCCACAAGACGACGACGCGCTCCCTCGCCGAATTCCTCGAAGGAGCGTATCTCGCCCACAATCTGCACATGCTGCAGATGACCGCCCAGCTC
>JAFYWE010000030.1 GCA_017558165.1 Bacteroidaceae bacterium | reverse complement strand
TTTATTATTTTTTGTAGGGCGCGTAGCGGGCTACGTAACCGAGAAAAAGAAGAAAACAGACATTTTTGAATATAAAAAACAACGAAACAGCGACTTATAGTATAAGAAAAACTTTTTTTAGAAATTTAAACAGCTTCTTAGAATATCCACTAATACAGGTGTCGCAGAACGTCAATAGACGCACTTGCCACGTAGTTCGGGGAATTTGTCGAAATAACGCCTCATCACATTGTGAAGCCCATACGGGTTCCATTTACCGACATAGCACCCTACATAGCTTGCAAAGCTGACATGGAGGTTGGTGGCATCAAAGAGTTCGCACAGTTCATCGCAGACGAACTTCTCGGCAAGCCATAGTTGTCCTTCGTCTTTTCCATAATACTCCGGCGGACATTCGTTCTCACCCTTGTAGTAGCTGCAATATCTTAACAGTGTATCAACAGGCATAATCGCAATGTCTACATTAGCGTGCAAATGATTCTCGGCTGGTTTGGCATCTGTATTGTTGCATATACAACAACAGTATATCACCTTTTTCCGCACTTTTCCTCGAGCTCCAGTTTCCTTATACGTGAAAGGATTGCGCCTGGTTTGCGTTGGAAATGCGCCGAGAGTTCCTGCAAAGAAGCTCCGCTACACCACATTTTTGTCAGAGTCCAATCATCCTCCTCACTCCACGGGTCATAGGCGTTGGGAAACTCCTGACGGCAGGCGTATACCGAGTATGTGGGCGTGCCGGTGAGCTGCTTGTATGCCTTGAGGTATTTCTTCAGACGCTTGACGTCCTTGTCCGAGAGGTATGGCAGGCGACGGATGTCCATGTTGTCGGCAAGATCGTTCAACTTTACAGCCGTTGCCAATGGGTTCTCCTTTACACGGGCAATGAACTTGTCGTATGGCTCGCTGTCGGACAGACGGGTCACACAACGCAGGGCTTCGATTATGTGTGGGGCGAAGCCTTCGACTGCCAGCTGCTCGAATGTCCAGGCTGAATCCTCTACGACATCGTGCAGTACGCCGACGATCTTCTCGTCCGTACTCTGCCCCATTGCCATCACACGTAATGGATGGCTTATGTAATCATTGCCGGCTTTATCAAGTTGGCCGCTGTGCGCCTGGCGCGCAATCTCTATCGCTCTTTCAAGGGTTCCCATAACTGTCTTTTTTCTGTCTGCACAAAGCTAAACAAATTCCGGCACGTGCAGTACTTTAAGCGGGTTTTTATTTCGCAAGCAACAGCTTATGCACAAAAAAATGCATAATTTTCCACACAACTCACTACTAGACATCACCACATACTTCGTTACCAACCAACAAGTTACAAAGTGTACAGCATTCTTATCCTGCAGACGGATAGTATAAATTCTGTTATAAAAGAAAAAAATAGCATAAAACGGAGAACAAAATGGCGGTTTCGGTTGTTTATTTGTGGAGCAGAAAAACAACGACATTGGAAACTACAGATATTGAGAAGGAGCTGTTGGCTCTTTACGGCAAGCTATTGAGATATGCACACTCCCTGACCAGGGATTGCGACAGGGCGAACGACCTTATGCAGGACACGGCATTGAAGGTTCTGGTGGGCAAGGAGAAATTCAAGGACGGCACCGACTTCGAGAAGTGGGCACGGGCAATCATGCGCAACGCATACATAAACCAGACTAACCGAGAGAAGAGGATGCTTGCCGTTGAGGAGCTGAGCCACACCGACAGTTGTTCGATGTTCTCGGCACGATGCAGTTCCACAAGCGAATATAACGACATATGCAATGCCGTGAACAGGCTCCCCGACGGACGTCGAGAGACCATGAGGTTGCTTATCCACGGGCACAAGTACAACGAGATTGCGTTTGTAATGGACATCCCCATCGGCACGGTCAAGAGCCGCATAAATTGTTCCAGAATCATACTAAAGGAGGTATTGAAGGATTACATGGCATAAATGCACCGGCGCCTCACATTCCACATTCCAGTGTATGTACAGCGAAAACGCCCATCTTTTTCAACCGTTTTCACTTATTTATTCCTACATTTGCATTTGTGACATTCGCATGATACTCCATCTCACACAAGCATTATGAAAAAGACAATTCTTATACTCTTTCTGTTGTCGGCACTGGCATTCACGGTCAATGCCCAGGAGCGCGTTGCATCACGCAACTATGTACAGTATGTAAACCCGCTGATGGGTACACAGTCTTCGTTCGAACTGTCGGCCGGCAACACCTACCCTGCAATAGCCATGCCGTGGGGCATGAACTTCTGGACCCCGCGCACCAACAAGATGGGCGACGGATGGCAATACACATACACTGCGCACAAGATCTACGGCTTTGAACAGACCCACCAGCCGAGCCCATGGATAAATGACTACGGACAGTTCTCGCTTATGCCGGTAACAGGTGACGTGTTGCTGGACGAGGCCAAGCGCGCGAGCTGGTTCTCGCACAAGGGCGAGACCGCACTGCCCCACTACTACAAGGTGTACCTTGCCGACTATGACATTGTTACCGAGATTGCACCGACCGAGCGCGCGGCAATGTTCAGGTTCACGTTCCCGCAAGGTAACTCATCCGTAGTGATTGATGCATACGACCAAGGCTCGTACATCGAGGTTATTCCCGAGAAGAACAAGGTCATCGGTTACACCACGCGCAACAGCGGCGGAGTTCCGGCCAATTTCCGCAACTACTTTGTAATAGAATTCGACAAGCCGTTTGAGGCTATATCAACATTTGCAGGCGACAGCGCTGCTACCCTATCAATGAGAGAGGGCGAGTTGCAACAGACTGCATACCACACAGGCGCCGTCATTGGATTCCGCACCCAAAAAGGAGAGAAGGTACACGCACGCGTGGCCTCATCATTCATCAGCGCCACACAGGCAGAGCTTAACCTCGGTGAGCTCGGCAACACCCCGTTTGACACAATCGTGGCACAAGGACGCGATAAGTGGAACAGCGTACTTGGCAGGATTGAGGTTGACGGCGACCTTGACAACATGCGCACGTTCTACTCATGCCTCTACCGTGCCCTGCTGTTCCCGCGCAAGCTGTACGAGATTGCGGCCGACGGCGGCATACAGCACTACAGCCCGTACAACGGTGAGGTACTGCCCGGTTACATGTACACCGACACCGGTTTTTGGGACACGTTCCGCTCACTGTTCCCGCTACTGAACCTTGTCTACCCCAGTGTGAATGCCGAAATCCAGGAGGGACTGCTGAACACCTACCGCGAAAGCGGGTTCTACCCCGAATGGGCAAGCCCGGGACACCGTGGCTGCATGGTGGGCAACAACTCGGCATCGGTACTTGCCGACGCCTTCGTCAAGGGCATACGCGTAAACAACACCAAGACACTCTACGAGGGATTGCAGCACGGCACCCGCGCCGTGCACCCCGATGTGTCATCGACAGGCCGTCTGGGACACGAATACTACAACAGTCTGGGATACATCCCTTGCGACGCGAAGATACATGAGAGCGCCGCACGCACTCTGGAATATGCCTACAACGATTGGTGCATACTGCAGGTGGCAAAAGAACTTGGCAGACCGAAGAAGGAGATACGCGAACTTGAGAAGCGCGCGCTCAACTACCGCAACCTGTTCCGCGAGGAATACAAACTGATGTGCGGTCGCAAGGCCGACGGCACGTTCGAGGAGAACTTCTCACCGCTCAAGTGGGGCGGCAACTTTACCGAGGGCAACAGCTGGCACTACACATGGTCGGTATTCCATGACGTGCAGGGTCTCATAGACCTCATGGGCGGTAAGAGCGACTTTGTACAGATGCTTGACTCGGTATTCGCCGTGCCGCCAACCTACGATGACAGCTACTACGGGTTCCCCATACACGAGATACGCGAGATGTGCGTGATGAATATGGGCAACTACGCCCACGGCAACCAACCTGCACAGCACATGATCTACCTCTACAACTATGCCGGCGAGCCATGGAAGGCGCAATATTGGCTACGCGAGGTCATGGAGCGCATGTACTCCCCCACCCCCGACGGCTACTGCGGCGACGAGGACAACGGCCAGACATCGGCATGGTACATATTCTCGGCATTAGGATTCTACCCCGTGTGCCCAGCAAGCAACGAGTATGTACTTGGAGCACCGCTGTTCAAGAAGGCTACGGTGCATCTTGAGAACGGCAACACATTCACCGTTGACGCGCCCGCCAACAGTGACAGCAACATCTACATTGAAAACATGCTGGTAAACGGCAAGGAGTACAACCACAACTATATAACCCACGAGACACTCATGCAAGGCGCAGACATAATGGTAAGGATGAGTACACAACCCAACCGCTCACGCGGAACGGCCGATGAGGATGTGCCATACTCTTTTTCGCGCGAGACACGTTAACATGCCCTGATTGATGAAATCATTTCTTATATATATTCTGTTACTGTTCTGCAGCCCACTGCTGGCCGTGGCACAGAGATTTGATGGTAGCAACTGGATGTCACGTCTTGATGATGAGCGCACTGTTGCATCGCTCTCAATACCTGGCGCACATGATGCGGCAACAGGCGAAGGGTTGCCGTTGGTTGCAGGACTGGGCAAAACACAGCAACTAACGCTTGCCGAGCAATGGGAGTGCGGCGTAAGGGCATTTGACCTGCGCCCAGCCGTAAATGGAGAGGAACTGCATATTTACCACGGCCCCATCAGGACAAAAATATCATTCGGAAAGGCGTTGGAAATATTATGCAACAAACTGGCCGAACACCCCACCGAATTTGCCATTGTTCTGCTGCGTGAAGAGAGCGACAGCGAGAACAGCGCCGAACGTGCACTGTGGCCACAAGCAGTGGGCAAAGCCATTGAAAACATCGGTGACAAGGCTGCAATCTTTTCCCCGGCAATGAAAGTTGGGAACGCACGCGGAAAGATCATCTTCATAAGCCGCAACAGATACACGGGTTGTGACCGCGGGGCGTTTATCGCAGGCTGGAGCCACTCTCAACATGGGAGCCTCAACGGACGCATTACATCGTACACCGACAGCGCAACTGCACGTCTGCAGATACAGGACTACTACACCCCAACGGACAACGCCAGGCAAAAGACCAAGGAGAGCATCGCGTTACAGTTCCTTGACCACGCGGCCGTGACTGCCGATGATGTTTGGACAATAAACTTCCTGAGCGGTTACAACGGATGGTGGTCGGGACTCACCGGGTTAGCCACAAGTGCCGCATACAA
This sequence comes from Bacteroidaceae bacterium, assembly GCA_017558165.1. Lineage (GTDB taxonomy): Bacteria > Bacteroidota > Bacteroidia > Bacteroidales > Bacteroidaceae > HGM04593. The sequence continues at coordinate 209 of JAFYWE010000030.1, read as the reverse complement.
GCGTAATGCCGAGGCGTTGCATCCCGTCGTGATTTACGCCTTGGCCAGCAAGCAAGGCTCCACAGGAATAGTAATGATGGATTTTGCGGGGTGCAACAAGGTGTGTGGCGGAATACTGCACTGGGGACGGTTCAGAACCATGGGCAGTACACTGCTCGACTGCATCATAAGGCAGAATTTCATTGGGCGTGAATGATTCTCCACCGTTT
>JAFYWE010000029.1 GCA_017558165.1 Bacteroidaceae bacterium | reverse complement strand
TTCAAGGACATAAATTTAAACAACTTCTAATATTAACTACAAAACAATTCAAATCTTATGAAAAAGACATTCAAGGTTTTGGCAGCTGTATTGGCAGTTGCATTCGTAAGCAGCTGTGCAACACTTTCAACACCTGTTGCAGCAACAGGTAACCCAGTAGGTTCAAAGTGCGGCGTTGCAGAGAGCACTCTCTACCTCGGTGGCATCATCAGCTCAAAGGGTGAGGAGAACGGTATTGACAAGGCTGCCAAGGAGGCAGGTATTACCAAGATCTCCCACGTGGACTCTTACACAAAGAACATCCTCTGTGGTCTCATCATCAAGCAGACCACTAAGGTTTACGGTGAGTAATAACAGTTTTTGCTGTAAGTAATGTAAAAATATAGCAGCTGACCTCAAGTACCATTCTTACTACGGGCGAGCTGCTATATTGTTGCAATAATTTAATATAAACATTGAATGATTATGAAGAAATTTTATCTGCTTTTTGCTCTCGGTTTTGCCGTGCTATCATCGTATGCACAGGGAACTGCCGGTAACAGTCAGAAAGGAAATGCGGTTGAAGAACAGGTGGGCGAGCATCCGATTACACTGAATGCATCGGTACTGATTGGAGGCAACATGGTAGCCAACCATTATATCAGCTCTTATGAATGCGAAGGCTTGACAGTTGGTGCACATATTGATTTCGGACGTTTCTACAAACGTTGGGAGAATGTCTCGTGGAATCTCTCTTATGATTATCTCACTGCATTTGAGGTTATCGGTGGTCTGGAGAGTGTTGCCCAGACTGCGGCTGAGACCTGTACCAGCTGGAACCTGAATTACAGCAGCCACTACAACTGGTCATTCGGCAATGCCCTGATGGTGAAAGCCGGTGTAGGAGCTGATCTCTATGGCGATTTCATGAAGGCTCTGGCGAACAAGACAAACAATGCAATATCAGTGAACATACTTGCACAGCTTGAGGCTTCGGCAGGTGTAAGCTATATATTCCGTTTCGATGAATGGATGCTCGGTCTCAACGGCGAGGTGTCCATTCCATTTGCCGGATTGGCTTTCACTGATTCCAAGCACGAGTCAGGTTGGGGCAGTCTTTTCCCCGACGGTCTGATGGACAATTATGATTCTCATCTTAAAGGTACATCATTCTCTAATCTGCAGGGATTCGACATGGACCTTGGTGTCAAGTTCATAATGCCAAGAGTGGCTGTAAATGTAGGTATTGCGTCTGATAACCGTTGGTGGTATGTCAACGACATCCAGAATTACCGCATGAGTTTCATGTTCAAGGTGGGTGCAAGTTTCGACCTTGTCAGTCTCGAACAGAAAAAGACTATTAACCGTTATTTCTAAACTGAAGAATCATGAAAAAGATATTATCACTTCTTGTATTTACGCTTGTACTCGGTGCTTGCGAGGAGGTTGAGACCTATAGTGAGATAGACAATGGCTTTGAGCGCAATTTTGATGTGGCATGGAATCTTATAAACGAGAACTACTGTTTCCTCGGTTATAAGAACATTGACTGGGATAAGGTTTATACAGAATACAAGCCCCGTGTCGAGAATGCAAAGGACGAGTATGAATTCTTTGATATCATGAGTGACCTTGTAGATATTCTCCGTGACGGACACTCTGCCATAATCTCGAATTTTGACAAGCATGGAAGCGATTATGCTGTTGAGCCAAACGGCGAGCCTTCGCCCGATGACTATATATCGGGCGATGTCGTGGAGACCTACCTTACAAAAAAACGTGTCAGCAAGAACAAGTTCGTCTATGGACTCGTTGAGTGTGACGGACGCAAGTTCGTTTACATCGGATATTTTGACTTCACTGTAAAACTGGACAATCCCGACCTGGAGTATATTGCAAAGTATGTAGATGAGGCTGAGGGTATAATTCTCGATATCCGCAACAATCCCGGAGGCGCCGGTATCTATGGCATTGACCTTGCCGGACGTTTCTTCCAGGAGAAGACATTGGTGGGATATTCTGCAAAGAAGAACGGTCACGGATACGATGACTTTACAGAACCTTACAAGATTGAGGTTGAACCCAAGAGTGACTATGACTGGTCGCAGAAGCCAACAATGCTGCTTACCAACAGAAAGGTATATTCAACAGCCAACCTTTTTACAAGTATCGTTAAACTTGCTCCTAATGTGACACAGGTAGGTGGACGTTCCGGCGGTGGAGGCGGTCTCCCCGAGACATACTACCTGCCTAACGGTTGGGCTCTGGTGTTCCCAAGCAATGTCCTTTTCGACATCAACATGCAGCATATCGAGAACGGTATAGAACCCGATGTCGAGGTACATATCTCACGCGAAGACGAATATAACGACAAGGATACTATCCTTGAAAAGGCAATAGAACTCCTGATGCAGAAATAAGAACGTATCGGAATAATATAGCTATTGCTCATAAAGAAACTAATCCGTTATGGCCAGCCATAACGGATTAGTTATTTTTATAAATCCACAGGAGTGAATCCCATATGGATTCGCTTGCCCAGCGGTTTACTGGTGAACGTCACGCAACAGATCGTTGACAGTCTTCACAGGGTTGAAGGTAACAAGAGGAACCTCAACGAAGATAGTGTTCCAGTCGCTCATTGCACCGTTCCACAGACCAGGGAGCTCCATAGCCTTGAGTTCGCGGCCATTCTTTGACTTGTGTGAGATGAAGCCGGTGTTCTTGTCCACGAAGCATGGGAGGTTGAACTTCTCGCCGTTGTAGTTCTTCACGGCGCATACAAGGTCAACAGGGTTGAAGTGTGTACCGTTCTCGAACATTGACTTGGCATCGGCATTGTTCATGTCAATCTGTGAGCTCTCAAGAATCTGCAACGAAACCGTACCGTCCTGGTTGTATGCGAGGAATGGACCGCCACCAGGCTCGCCCACGTTCTTCACCATACCGCAGACACGCATCGGGCGGTTGAACTTCTTACGCAGGTAGAGCACAAGATCGCAATCCTCCATATCCTTGATATCATTGTTGCGGCACTGCAGTGTCTGCTGCAGGAAGCGTATCATCTCCTCAACCTGCTCATGTGTGTACTTGCCGCTGTCAATGAGACGCAGGTACTCGAATGCCTTCTTCTGTGTATCTACAAGGATACCTGCAAGCAGTTTCTTGTATGTAACGGTATCGCCCTTGAGACGGTCGGGAACAACGTTATCGATATTCTTGATGAAGATTACATCGGCGTCAATGTCATTGAGGTTCTCGATGAGCGCACCGTGACCGCCCGGACGGAACACAAGGGCACCATTCTCGCGGAATGGAGCGTTGTCGGCGTCGGCCGCAATGGTATCGGTACACTGTTTCTGCTCTGAGAATGTAATGTCATACTTTACACCGAACTTTGCCTCATAATGAGCCTTGCGCTCGGCAACAAGCTCCTCGAAGAGAGCCTTGTGGTTCGGTGACACTGTGAAGTGGAGCTTCACTACTCCATCGGTAGCCGCATACAGTGCACCCTCAACGAAATGCTCCTCGGCCGATGTACGTGAACAGCAGTCATAGGTGTGGAACTTGAGCAAGCCCTTTGGCAAAGAGCCGTAGTTCATGCCAGTGAAGTCAAGAAGGCTGAACACGACATCCTTGTACTGTCCCTTCTCGACGAGTTCCTTTACAGTGAATCCCTTGTTCTTGCGGCATGTCTCGTCAAGGTCGCCGTAGAACGCGAACTTCTCGATGTTGGCGAAGAAATTCTTCTCGAAATCAGTTGTAGGTACATCATAATCGGCGCTCAGGAAAGCAAAGAGATCCTTGAACATTCGGCTTGCAGCACCCGATGCAGGAACGAACTTTAGGATTGAATTGCCTGCGGCACAATAGTTGTCCCAGGTCTTCAGGTACTCCTCTATCTCCTGCTGCGATGGTGACAGAACGCCTTTACCGATGGTAGCGGCTGCCTCAATCTTGAGGAATGGGAAACCTGTCTTGAATGTCTTTAACTGCTCGGCAACTTGCTCGGCCGAGATACCCTTCTTTTCAAGAAGAGCCTGATCAGCTTTACTTATCATAATTGGTCAAATTTAAGTTGTTTCGTTTAGTAAAGCGAAAATAGAAATAATTTCCATAAATGGCAAAAAAAAGGTGATTTTTAATAAGAAAAAACTATCTTCGCACTTTCAAACAACAAGAGAAGGATTATGCAGGAACTTTTGGTATTTACATCAGAGGAGAAGAAGGAGTTGTTCAGGCTGGTAAAGGAGCTGTGGAAAAACGCCGAAGGCAAGCTCACAGGCAGCGACTACCGCTTTGTGAAGCAGAGGATCAACCAGGCGGTGGAACAGGGAAAGCTCATTCGCTACAAGATGGGTTTCAACCCCATCATCATTGAGTTGAAGACAGCCATGCTGGTGAGCCAGGAGATAGGCTACCAGCGCGATATCATCATAAGCATACTCATCAACCGCTGCATTCAGGCGGGCACAGCCACAATCGAGGAGATGAAGGAAGAGTTCGGCGAGAATGCAGTGAAGATACTTGAGAACTTCGCACAGATAAGCAAGATATACGCCAAGAGCCCCACCATCGAGACCGAGAACTTCAGGAAACTGTTGCTCTCGTTCACCAACGACATGCGCGTAATCCTCATCATGATTGCCAACCGTCTTGTAATGTTGCGCACCCTCTTTGACTCCACCGATGACGGAGCACGCAAAATGGTGGCTAACGAGGCATCGAAACTATACATCCCGCTTGCCCACAAGCTAGGTTTCTACAAGCTGAAATCGGAGATGGAGGACTTTGCCATGCGTTACACCGAGTGCGACGTGTATGCCGAGCTCAGCCGCAAGGTCGAGGAGACGGCCGCATCGCGTGAGGACTACATAGCGTCATTCATCAAGCCGATAGAACACCAGCTAAAGATGCACCCGCATCTCAAGTACCGCATCAAGGGCCGCACCAAGTCCATCAACTCCATCTGGCAGAAGATGAAGAAGCAGCAGCGTCCCTTCGAGCAGATATATGACCTCTTTGCAATACGCATAATAGTAGACAGCGAGCCACAGAACGAGAAGAGCGAGTGCTGGCACATATACTCCATTGTTGCCGACATGTACACGCCTAACCCGTACCGTCTGCGCGACTGGCTGTCTGTGCCCAAGAGCAACGGATACGAGTCGCTCCATACCACAGTGATGGGCCCTGGAGGACGCTGGGTGGAGGTACAGATACGTACCGAGCGCATGGACGCAGTGGCCGAGCACGGTCTTGCCGCACACTGGCGCTACAAGGGTGTTAAGAGCGAGAACGGCCTTGACAACCTGCTCGCATCAATCCGCGACACGCTGGAGAACATTAGCGAGGAGGAGAGCAATGACAACAAGTTCAAGATGGAGCTCTACAAGGACGAGATGTTCATCTTCTCGCCAAAGGGCGACCTGTTCCGCCTGTCAAAGGGAGCGACCATACTCGACTTTGCATTCAGCATACACACTGGACTGGGATGCAAGTGCACCGGTGCGCTTGTCAACGGACGCAACGTTCCAATACGTCACGTACTGAACAACGGCGACCAGGTAGAGATCATAACATCGAACAGCCAGACCCCAAAACAGGCATGGCTGGGCATTGCACGCACGTCACGTGCCCGCAACAAGATACGCCAGGCACTCAAGGAGATAAGTTCACGTCAGGCCGACATGGGCCGCGAGGCTGTCATCCGCAAGCTCAAGAACCACAAGATAGAGTTCGACGAGTCAATCATGGACCATCTCATACGCAAGATGGGCTACAAGCGCCTGAGCGACTTCTTCCAGAAGGTAGCCGAGGGACATATTGACATTGCCGACATTCTCAAGAGATATCAGGCAATACAGAACCATGAATATGAGAACCCCGAACAGACACGCAGTGCCGGGGAGTTCACCTTCGTGGACAAGGATAGCAAGGGCTCCCAGGATGTACTTGTAATAGAGCGCAACCTCAAAGGCGTAGACTACAAGCTCTCGAAATGCTGTGCCCCAATATTCGGTGACGACATCTTCGGTTTCATCACCATCAACGGCGGTATATCGATACATCGCCGCGACTGCAGCAATGCGAGACAGCTGATGGAGCGCTACCCATATCGTGTCATCGAGGCACGCTGGAGCGATACCGGAAGCGGCGGAACAATGTTCCCTGTCACCCTGCGCATCGTGGGACACGACGACATTGGCATCGTCAACAACATCACCTCGGTAATATCACAGGAGAAGGATGTAATCATGCGCGGAATAAACATCGAGTCGCACGACACACTCTTCTCGGGCACGCTCTCACTCATGCTCAACGACAGGCTCAAACTCAACAAGCTCATCACAAAAATTGAGAACATAAAGGGCGTAAAGGAAGTGAAAAGAGGTTAAAATTAATACAACATATACCTGTTCCACCCAAAAGAAGTACCTTTGTGGCATAAATTGGATAAATAATTAAGAAAATATGAGAAAGATACTGTTCATGGCCTTTGCCCTGGCATTCACATTTCAGGCACAGGCACAGAAAGCCGACATACAATTCGAGAAGACAACTATTGACCTTGGCAAGTTCGGAGGGGATGACCTCATAAAGAAGTGTCATTTCATCTTCACAAATACCGGTGACGCCAAGCTGTACATTCACCAGATACTTACCTCATGCGGGTGCACTACAAACAGTTTCCCCACACGCGGTATTGAACCGGGTGAGAGCGACACCATCTTCGTGACATACAACGGCACCAACAAGGCCCCCAAGAAGTTCAGGACAAGCATCACAATCCACAGCAATGCCAAGAACGAGATGACCAGGGTCTACATCAAGGGTGAACAGCTTGCACGCCCCGTCAAGGAAACTGAGATAATTGAAGTAGAGGAATAAACAATAAATGACCGCCTGTGAAAGCGGTCATTTATTGTATGTAATGATATTGGCCATATCATTTTTGCATCATTATCAAACCCTGTGAACCTGTCATCCCGAACCAACGGTTGACGCCCGAAGGGCTAAAGTCAACCTAACGTGAGGGATCTCAAAACGATATCGAGATATCTCCCATACGGTCGATATGACATGAGCGCTGGAATCTATGAACGCGGATCAACTACAATATTGTTGCTTTACCGTATTATCTTACAAGTACAGCCTTGCCGTCCTTTATATAAATTCCCGGACGGGTGGGTCCCTCTACCCTACGCCCGGTAAGGTCATATACCGCACCAGAGGGAACATCGACAATATCAACTTCCTTTACTGCACCAACAGATGTTGCCACAGCTGCGCCCGATGGTATATCGACATCAATGGCAGCCGTGAACAGCCTCTCTGGGTCATAGAACAACGCACAGCTCTCCACCATGCTCTTCAGGCTTGTACCCACCATTCCATTGAACACCTCCTTGCCGTTCAGTACCACGCGCACGGGCTGGGAAAAGTCGACCATCTCCTCATTGAGGTATATCGTCACATTACCTTTCTTCGAGTTCTGGTACTTCTTCTTGAAATACATCTCGATGCCACCCGAGGAGTATGTCGTGGTATAACGCACTATTGTAGCATTCAGCTCAATGGTATTGCCGTCGCGCTTGACCTCGTAGCACGAACGCTCGCTTGAGGATGACGGCTCGTTCACCTTCAGGTTATAGAACGTCTCGCGCTTGCGGCCATACATGTCATACATCTCGAAGTAGAAATACTCGGGATGCGGATTGCGGCTGAACTGCGCAAGCCAAGGAGTAGTAGGGGTATAATCTATTGCGTGACCATAACCCGGAATGACATCAATGAAGTGCTTATAGTACCCAGGGTGCGCCTTCTCAAGGCTGTCGGCAACCTCAAGTGCCTTCTGTGTAAGTATGTTACGCCCGAAACCGTCGTCATTGGCACCGGTACGCAACGAGAAGGCTATGTTCGCCACATTCTCCATCGGTGCATTCTTCAAGGGCTCGCCACCGGCCATTGGACCGGCACCCGCAAGATAATCGGCATAGAACGAAGCAAGGCGCTGGCTACCGTAACCGCCTTCGGAGATTCCGAAGAAGTAGATTCTGTTATGGTCGATATGCTCATCCACGAATGCCAGACGCAGAAGTTTCTCCCATGCCCACTGCTTGCTCTGTATTGCCCAACGGTAATACTCGCCATAGGCATTAGGTATCTGCGGAACGAAATAGATTGCCGGGGTGTAGAAGTAGTTTGTACACAGGTTTATACCAGTCGCCCACTCCTGCGCCTTGTCACCGGAACCGTGCATATATAAAAAGAGCGGATACTTCTTTGACTGATTGATGGCAGAATAGAGGTTACAGCCATAGTAATATGGCATCTTGGCATTTGGCTCGAGCTTTGATGGAAGAGTCCATGAGCCCGACTTGCGGTTTGCAAGGATATCGAGCTCTATCAGTTTCTCCTCGGGGTGACTGAGCACGGCATCCTTCCACAGCGCCCACACCTTTTCCCTTGTCGATGCAATATCATCAACGGCAATCTCTGCATCATGACCGAAAGCCCCTGCATCGCCGTTCAACGATGCCGAAAAATAGTCTGCAATCACATTATCATTGACGGCATTCTCCTGCGCCAGCAATGATGACTGCGACATACTGAGCAGCAAGGCTGCCGCTATTAGTTTTCCAAAACGCATCATTCCAATACATTCCACCTTACCGGTGACAGGTTAATCAAAAAACAAGCTTCTCAATGAACGATGCCTTGCCGTTCACGCGGCCCTCGATGTAGTACACGAGCGCACCGTCCTCACCATCCTCTTTATGGCGGTAAAGCTCAACCTTGTCACCAGGCTTCACCTCGCTGTTGAAGTTGATGACCAGTTCCTTGAGGTGGCGTGTAGTCGTAACGTCAAGTTCAATGGCATTCATGGCCCACTCGGTATACTTCACATTGTTCACATGACCCATCATGTCAAGGTCTGAGTATGCCACATCGCGCACTGCAACGCACTCGGGCACTACCTCCTTTGGCATGGCAATCTTTGGAGCCTGCTCGGTCATGGCATCCTCCTTAATGCACTTGTCATCACTGTCGACAAGCTCGGGGAACTTCGAGAGGCGACGGGTATCGATATCTATCACAAGCCACGATGTTGTAGCTGAGATCAGTTTCTCACGGCTGGCATTGTCGAACACCTCGAAATCACGGAGGAAAAGCAATCCGCTTGCACCCTTATGCCATGACAGCACGTTGATGTTGTCACGCCACTTCGGCAAACGGTGGAACACCACATGCATGCGTGAAAGCACCCATCCCTTGCGTGTCACCTGCATTGAGTCGAAGCCGACACCAATGTAATCGGCGTGGATGTTCGCCGCCTCCTGCGCATAGTTAAGGAAGGAAACTGGCTTCAAGGTCGATGACATGTCGACATCAAAGCTTGGCACTCTCTTTACTGCATTATATTTCTCTATCATAATCTATTGGGGTTATAAGTCATTATTAATCGAACCAGTTTACAAGTCTGCGCTTTACGGCCTCGGTGTCAAGCAGAATCTTTATGAACTCCTTTGCCGCGCTCTTGCAGTATGCGCCCTTGATGGACAAGAGCGATGCCTCCATAATGTTACCGGGCTCATCAAGCGGTATAGCCTTGAAACGTGAATTGCCGAACACTGCCGATGCCGACAGTATTGTCGCATAGCTTCCGGTAGAAACCATCTGCAACAGGATGTTTGTCTCGTTGAGTTCCAGTTTGGACGAAAGTGTTATTTCCTTGCCGTGCATCAGTTTCTCAAGCATCATACGTGCCTGCAGGTCACGCGACGGGAGCACCAATGACAAACCGGCAAGCTCCTGCAGTTTTATTCGCTTGCACTTTGCCAGTGGATGGTCCTTTGCGACCACCAGTGACAGCACATTCTCGAAAAGGGGTTTTGATTCAACATCGGGAGCCTCGAAAAGCGGCTTGTATGAAAGGATGAAGTCAAGTTCACGATTCTTGAGCAACTGCAATAGCTCGGTGACAGTCTTGTAGCACACCTCAAGCTTTATCTCGGGATACACCTTCATGAATTCAAGGAGTCCCTCGGTTAGTACGGAACTGAGGCTGTATGTAACACCCACCCTAAGGCGGCCGGCCTTCACGTGCTGCAAGTCGTGCAGACGCTGGACGCCATCCTCGGCATCCTGTATTGTCTTACGGGCAAAAGGCAGGAACTCCTCACCCGCCTCGGTAAGCGAGATGTGACGGCTGTTGCGCAGGAAAAGTTCAAAGCCAAGCTCGAACTCCAACTGCTTTATCTGCTGCGACAAAGTACTCTGTGTAATGTACAGATGCTTGGCAGCCACAGAGAAGTTCAGGTATTCGGCACTCTTTACAAAATATTTAAGCTGACGTAGTTCCATCCTACAGTTACTGTTTATTTTCGCAAAGATAATAACAAACGAACGAGAAATACGAAGCTTGCTTCAGTATTTTTCAAAGTGAGTGCAGAAAACCAATGCATGATTATGAATATAATGCACGTCTTACATTTGCGTAGTCTTGTCCAGCGATTCTTGTTCAGCCTCGGGAGCCGCAGTAGGGACATTATTGGAGTTCAATATCTCCTCTATGAAATTCTCAAGCGATTTCTCGGTAGTCATTCCTATTTTCTGACGGAAACGGTGACGCAGCATCAACACACTTCGCGGGGCAATGGCCAACAGCTCCGAAATCCTCTTGTTGCTTTGCTTCAACACTATAAGCATGGATAGAAGCTCCTCGCGATATGTAATTGACGGTACCTTCTCACGCAGACGGGGTATGAAAAGCGGATACAACAGATCGAAATATTGACGGAACTTCGATTCACCGTCAGTCTGCAATATAGTCGGGATCATAGTCTCCTGCTCCTGACTGTTGTCCTTGTCTTTCAGGAACTCCTTTATCTCCTCGGCCCTCATCTCTTTCTC
>JAFYWE010000028.1 GCA_017558165.1 Bacteroidaceae bacterium | reverse complement strand
TTATTATTTTTTGTAGGGCGCGTAGCGGGCTACGTAACCGAGAAAAAGAAGAAAACAGACATTTTTGAATATAAAAAACAACGAAACAGCGACTTATAGTATAAGAAAAACTTTTTTTAAAAATTTAAACAGCTTCTTATTCCTTCCAGCCGAGAGCCGAGGCACCAAGAACGGCAGCATCAGCACCTGGGAGTGAAGACTTCAGCACCTTCACCTTGTCCTTCCACAAGAACACAACGTTCTCGTTCATCTGCTTGCGGATTGGCTCGAGCAACAGGTCACCTGCGTTTGCAAGACCACCGAAAAGGATGATTGCCTCAGGAGCAGAGAATGCAATGAAGTTACAGAAAGCATCACCGAGAACCTTACCTGTGAAGTCGAAGATCTCCAAAGCGAGCTTGTCGCCCTGCATAGCCGCATCGTAGAGCATCTTTGATGTAAGCTCGTTCATGCAGATATCGCGCAATGAGCTTGGAGTATCGCGCTCAACAAGCCATTTCTTCGCTGTACGTACGATACCTGTAGCCGATGTATAGGTCTCGAGACAGTCTGTACGGCCGCAACCGCAAGAACGACCCTCAAGGACAGGAGCTGTAACGTGACCGAGCTCACCAGCAAAACCATCGTGGCCATAGATAAGCTGACCATTGGCAACGATACCGCTACCTACGCCTGTACCCAAAGTGATATATACGAAATCCTTCATGCCCTGGGCAACGCCGTACTTCATCTCACCGATTGCAGCGGCATTGGCATCATTTGTAACCTTTGTTGTGAGACCGGTCTTCTTCTCGATGAGCCAGCCCAGTGGAACGATACCCTTCCAAGGAAGGTTGGCAGCGTTCACAATCTCGCCTGTATAATAGTTGGCCATAGGAGCACCTACACCAACACCCTCGAGCTTGCCAGTGCAACCGTTCTCCTCGGCCAGCTTCTTGATGACAGCCGCAATAGAGTCGGTATACTCCTCGATATCAGGATGTGCCTGAGTCTTGATTGAATCATCCTTTGCCAGAATATGGCCCTTTGCATCTACCAGACCGATAACGGTATTTGTACCGCCAAGGTCAATTCCAATTACATACTTTTCGCTCATAATCATATTTTGGTTAATTTAATTATATTCTACCGTTTGCGAATGTAAACAAAAAAAACAACTTACGCCTACATAATCCGATAAATTTGCATTTTTTTTATTCTCTCTTTCCTTATTAGAGAAGTATTGCGTATCTTCGCGTATCGGAAATATCAACTAAAACCATTATAATCATGTCAAAGAGAATTCTATCATTGCTCATTGCATTGACAGCCGTGGTGACATTGTCTACAGCGCAGATACACAATGCAAAGAACATCCTGCCAAAGCCCACAAAGATGGAGCTCGGCAACAGCAACAGCAAGTTCGTACTCAGCCCATCGACAAAGGTGGTATGCAAGCTCGAGGACGGCAACATCAAGTACGCTCTCAACGAGCTCAACAAGCTCGGTACCGAACTGTTCGGCAAGGCCTTCAAGAAAGGTTCGAAGATCGAGGGTACAAACAACATCATCATCAGACAGGACGGCTCGGTAAAGGAAGAGGGTTACAACCTCGAGATTACCCCCGAGAACATCATCATCAAGGCAAAGACAGCTGCCGGAGTGTTCTATGCTGTGCAGACAATCAAGCAGATTGTCCCTGTACAGGCTTACGAGACACCACTTGATCTCAAGAGCCTTGCATTGCCATTGCTCACTATCAGCGACGCGCCACACTTCGGTTACCGCGGTTTCATGCTCGACTGCTCACGCCACTTCTGGGACGTAGAGACAATCAAGGAGATGATCGACATCCTTGCACTCCACAAGTTGAACCGTTTCCACTGGCACCTCACCGAGGACCAGGGCTGGCGCATCGAGATAAAGAAGTACCCCCTCCTTACACAGATAGGCAGCAACCGCGAGCAGACAACCACAGGCCACAACGAGGGTCTTGACGGCATCCCTTACGGCGGCTACTACACACAGAAGCAGATAAAGGAGGTTGTAAAGTATGCTCAGGAGCGCTTCATCACAATCGTTCCCGAGATTGAGATTCCAGGCCACTCACTGGGCGCGTTGAGCGCATACCCATGGTTGGGTTGCGAGGGCGAGGAAGGCAACTACAAGACATGGGCTTACTGGGGCGTATCGAAGCAGATTGCCTGCGCCGGCAAGGAGAGCACATTCAAGTTCTGGGAGAACGTACTCACCGAGGTGATTGACCTGTTCCCCGGCGAGTACATCCACATCGGTGGTGACGAGGCTCCACGCGACATGTGGAAGGAGTGCCCCGACTGCCAGAAGCGTATCAAGGACAACAACCTGAAGAACGAGGCCGAGTTGCAGTCATACGTGAACAACCGCATCGAGAAGTTCCTCAACGACCACGGCCGCAAGATGATCGGCTGGGACGAGATTCTTGAGGGCGGCGTGAGCAAGGGTGCCACAATCATGTCATGGCGTGGTACCGAGGGCGGTATCGCCGCTGCAAAGGCCGGCAACAACGCCATCATGACCCCAGGCGGCTACTGCTACCTTGACCTGCGCCAGACTACCGACCGCAAGGATGAGCTTGACAGCAACGGCAGCTACGTTCCATTGCGCAAGACATACTCATTCAACCCATACGACCAGTTGGAAAAGAACGAGCAGAAGTACATCATGGGCGTGCAGGGCAACCTGTGGACCGAGTACGTGACAACACCTATGCAGTTGCAATACAAGACATTGCCACGTTTGGGTGCTATCGCCGAAATCGGCTGGAGCAACCCCGACCCTGCGACAAAGGATGTCGAGGAATTCATCGGCCGTGCCAAGGAGCTTGCACGCTACTACAGCGTATGGGGCTGGAGCTTCGGCCGCCACTTCTACGAGGACGGCGTCCAGGTAGGTTGGTAAATTTCACGCCCATTAAATAAATTTAAGAAAAATCATAGAGGTTTGTCAATGACAAGCCTCTATTTTTGTACCCGACAGCCAGAGAATGTCCAAGGTCCATAAGGATACCGAAACCACAATGACACAAGAGGTTCCCGCAAACCGACGGCACTCTCTACAAGAAGAAACAACTAACCAAAAAACTTATGAAAAAATTTACTTTCCTACTGTGTTGCATTCTTGCAGCAATGACAGCATTCGCCGATGAAGCGTACCGTAACCACAGGTTCGATTCATTCAAAGTGCTTGAGACAAACGAAGAGAGCATCGTATTCATCGGTAACAGCATCACCGACATGCACTGCTGGTACGAGGCATTCCAGACCTCAGACGGCAACTACCTCCCCATCGTGAACCGCGGAAACTCAGGTACCTACTCTACCGAGCAGAGCAACAACCTGGAGTCATACCTTGCCGGCAAGCCCAAGAAGGTATTCATGATGATAGGTACAAATGACATTGCCACATCGGGCGGTCTCAATTTCAGCGGAGAGCAGGTACTGCAGTACGTGAAGAGCATCGTGGAACGTATCCACCAGCGCTCACCACAGACAAAGGTATACCTTTACAGCATCCTCAACAACAAGACAAACAACAGAGTCGAGGCCACCTGGCTGCACACCAACAAGATAGTAAAGGAGTATGTAGAGTCAATGGATGCAGACTGGCTCAAGTACATCGACCTCTATGACAAGCTCATTGGTATTGCCAATAACGGCGTTTGGAGCTACGACAACCTGCACCTCACCGCAGCATCATATAAGGTATGGTGCGATGCCATCTGCGAGCACCTTGCCGAGGGCGAGGAGTACACGGTAAAGACCGTATACCCCGACAACACATCATCAAAGCAGAACAGGGGCAATATCACGAACAACAATACCAACGCCATGCGTGCCACATATTTCAGCATGTTGCCCGTCAGCAGTGACGACGTGCTCTTCTTCGGCGACGAACTCGTAAGATGTGGCGAGTGGCAGGAGCTTCTCGGCAACTACAACGTGAAGAACCGCGGTACAGCCTGGGGCTACGGTGGCGACATAGAGACAACCGGCAAGCTCATTGATGCCACATTCGCAAACACAGGTGTTACAAAGCAGAATCCCAAGGCCATTCTCATCTACACAGGAAGCGGCGACTGCAATGGCAACACAGCCATCGAGACAATCAAGACCAACTACAATTCACTTGTAAACAAGGTAAAGCAGAAATTCCCAGAGACCAAGATTTACCTTGTATCACTCTGCCCCATGGCCGACGCAAGCAAGAACATCTCACGCGTATCGGTACTCAACAGCTACATGAAGACACTTGAGGGCGGCAACGTAAAGTACATTGACATATACAGCAAGCTCGTCAGCGGTAACGTGGCCAACACAAAATACTTCTACCCGACCAACTACCTCGGTGGCGTGGGTTATGTAGTAATGGCAAACGCAATCAAGAACACGCTGCTTGCCGATTTCCCTGGTGACAATTACAGCGTGATAAGCGAGAGCGAGGCAACAAAGCGCCACGAGCAGGCCGGTCTGCGCAACACATTGACACAGGTCATTGCACGCGGACTCATGGCAGGACGCGGTGACGCCATCGGCCTCTACGACACCGAGAAGATGAAGACATTCGACGCCGAACTTGAGAAGGCAAACGCCCTCCTTGACAAGAGCGAGATTACCCAGACCGAGGTAGACGAGATGACACAGAAGCTAAGCACCATCCTCAAGGAGTCACTCTCAATGCCAAAGGCAAGTACCGACAATGCCGACCACTGGTACCAGTTCACCACACTGCGCGCCCAGAACCTCTACCTCACCGCCAAAGGTGCCTCAACAGGCGTTATCGGTGAGCAGAGCACAGCCAACTCGGCAACATCAATGTGGAAGTTCGTCAATCGTGGCGATGACACATACGACATCATCAACCGCCAGTACGGCTCTTACCTGAACCCTGTTGCCACATACAACACCCAGATAACGACCACCGCCACAAAGCCATCGAAAGGCTGGACTGTAAGCTACTCGAACACCACGGCCTACTACATCATCTCATCGGGCGATGTACAGCTCAACCAGACAGGCTCGGCACAGGGCTACAAGCTCTACAACTGGAGCAACAGCAGCTCACTCGGCAGTGACCGCACTGATGACGGATGCCAGATTCTGATTATGGAGGCAGCCGACATCCAGGAGCCCGAGGAGGTAGATTTGCCTACACCGGTATTGTCACTCAACGAGGCTACAATGTCAGGCAGCATGCCATACCAGCTCACCGACGAGCAGGCAGCCAAGGTGTTCGCCCTGCAGAGCTACACAGTCGTGCTTGACGTTACACTCAACAGCAGCATGTCAGGCCGTGGAGCATTCGTGTGCGCCGCCAACCCGTCATCGGCAGTCACAACTACAGCCACCCCAACAAGTACCCCATACTTTGCCCTTGGACACTACAACGCGAGCCTTGCGCACCTTGCATCTACAAGAGACGGCGACCGTTTTACCCTGAGTACAGGCGCGCTCCCCACTGGCCAGACCGTGAAGATAGCCTTCACAGCCAACAGAACCGCCAAGGGCTCCGGTGTCGTTACATTCTACATCAACGGCACCAACAAGGGTAACTTCACATACCCGCTGGCCAACTATGAAGTACCAGCATTCTGCGACATCAAGGCCAACCACCCGTCGGCAGGCATCTACATCGGTGGCGGTATGGCAGGCAACGCATCACACGAGCTCTGCGACGCCACAGTGCACACAGCCACATTCTACGGCAGCGCACTCACCGACGAGCAGATTGCCGCGCTCAGCACCACCGAGGAGGTAGAGTACGCCAGCGAGGTAAGCTACTCGACCGATAGCGAGAAGCACTGGTACTACATCGTATCGGCAGCCAGCAACGCATACTGCGCAGGCAAGGCCATCCAGACCAACGGCGACGGCGCATTCACATACAGCAACGTGAGACTTGACCCCAGCATGATATGGTGCTTCGAGAAGAACAGCGCCGGCAAGGTAGCCATCAAGAACTACAACGGCAAGTACATGTCAAAGACACAGGACAAGAACCATGCCAATGCAGGACTTGTGAGCGAGCCGCACTACAACTACACCATCACAAGCTGGAGCGGAACAGCCGAGCTGCCCAACGCCTTCACCATCAAGTCGGACGCAAGCAGCCAGCCCATCCATGCCCAGGAGGACAACGTTGTCATCGTGACCTGGCAGGCAAGCAACAGCAACGCATCGTTGTGGTCACTCCGCCCACTCACCAGCGAAGAACTTGACACCGAGATAAGCATCAACAGCCTCACCATCGAGCACTCTGCAATGGGTGTAGGCATCGGAGGCAAGGACTACGCCCTCTTGCGCGTGAAGCCCAACGTGACAGGTCTCAAGGGCAGCAAGACCTTCGACGCCATCGGTGGTAGCGTAAACAGCGCCAATGTCGAGAACGTAAGAATCTACAGGGTAAGCGACATGTTCGAGTACTACACAGGCAAGGAGAACAGCCAGTTGCTCGGCACCGCCACGCCCGACAGCAACGGTAATTTCAAGGTAACATTCGACACCCCCGTACAGGTAGCCAACGAGGCATCGGTACACTATTGGGTGGTAGCCGACATCAAGGAGACAGCCCAGGAGGGTGACATCATCGACACCGAGATCACAAGCTACACCGTCAACGGCAAGGAGCAGAGCGTTAGGAACGGTAACCCGGCCAACAACGCCATCGTATTCCTTAGCGCAAGCACAGTCGAGTACCTCAACACCCACGGCTCACGC
The DNA here is from genome assembly GCA_017558165.1 of Bacteroidaceae bacterium. Taxonomy (GTDB): domain Bacteria; phylum Bacteroidota; class Bacteroidia; order Bacteroidales; family Bacteroidaceae; genus HGM04593. The sequence goes on along the minus strand of JAFYWE010000028.1, from coordinate 569 downwards.
TACTACCGCATCCCAGCGCTCACCACAGCCAAGAACGGCTGGCTTGTAGCAGTCACCGACAAGCGTTGGGGCTCTAACGGCGACTTGCCCAACAACATCGACGTAGTCGCACGTGTGAGCAAGGACAACGGAGCCACATGGAGCGACCCCGTGACAATCGCCGGTACAAGTGCCCTTGGCGGAGACTACGGCCACGGCGACCCCGCTATCGTTACCGACATGGTCACAGGCGATATCCACGTGCTCGTGTGCTCAAAGGAGGGATTCTTCTACGGCACCCCTAACAGTCCACAGCTCATCAAGGTAATCACCAGCCACGACAACGGCGAGACCTGGGACGCACCTGTCGACATCACCAACCAGCTCTACGGAGCAGGATGCAGCGACAGCGAGCGCAAAAGCATATGTGCACTGTTCCCAAGCTCGGGTTCATTCATGCAGACACGTGACGGCAAGCTCATGTGCGTAGCTCCCACACGCCCCACATCATCAACCACACACAGCACATTCCAGGCACGCATCATCAGCTCAAGTGACCACGGCAAGACCTGGACACTCAGCAACAACTA
>JAFYWE010000246.1 GCA_017558165.1 Bacteroidaceae bacterium | reverse complement strand
CTCGTTCAAGGGAACGTTAAAGTCAACACGAACGATTGCCTTCTTACCGGCAAACTGGAAATTGTCAATTGTCATGATTCAAATATTTGAGTTAATAAATAATAGTTCTTTTGATAAATTACTGCGAAGATACAATATTTTTATATAAAAGAGGTAATAAATGGGGAAAAAGTTAGTGCTTGAGCTGAAAAGTGAAAGGTGAAATGTGAAAGGTAACAATATAGCAGTTGACCCCAAAGCAGTTTGTCATACTGAGCGTAGCGAACCAACGGTCGACGCCCGCAGGGGCCAAAGTCAAGTATCTCTATTCAGTGCGCTCTTGAGATCCTTCACATTCGTTATTCGCTAAGCTCATCGAGAACATCTTTTAATGTTTTCATTAAGGTATGGTCAGGATGACAAGTTTACGCAGAAAACGAAACATGGGTCAACACCTATATTATTGCTAAAGTAAAAGGTGAAATGTGAAATCAGATATCTTTCTGTTTTCACATTTCTGTTTTCAGCTTTCCCCTTTCACGGCACACTGCAGTCAGTCCGCACTTATCACATTCTGGCTTTCTGGCTTTGCACACGTATCTGCCGTGCAGAATAAGCCAGTGATGTGCCTTGGGGATGATGTCGGCAGGCAGATGCTTCATCAGCTCCATCTCAACGCTGTACGGGGTGGTGCAGCGCTTTGGCACCAGGCCTATGCGGTGGCTCACGCGGAACACGTGGGTGTCTACCGCCATGGCGTTCTTGTCCCACACAACCGATAGTATTACATTCGCGGTCTTTCGGCCTACGCCGGGCAGGGTGGTGAGCTCCTCCAGGGTGTCGGGTACCTCGCCGCCGAAGTCACTGCACAGCTTCTGCGCCATGCCTACGAGGTGCTTGGCCTTGTTGTTGGGGTACGATACGCTCTTTATGTAGTTGTATATTTCGTCGGGGTGCGCCTCGGCCATCTCCTCGGCCGTTGGGTAACGTGCAATAAGGTCTGGGGTGACCATGTTCACACGCTTGTCGGTACACTGCGCCGACAGTATCACCGCTACAAGCAGGTCGAAGGGGGTGGAGTAGTCGAGCTCCGTCTCGGCAATGGGGATCGCAACCTCAAAGTATTCGATTGCCTTCTGGTATAGTTCTTTCTTTTTCATAGTTGTCGTGTATTTCCTTGCGAAGATAATTTTTAGCTGTCGCTTTTCAAAACGAAAACAGGGGAAATATGTATGTGATATAAATAGAAAATCTCCTGCCGGCCTGGCAGGAGATTTCCCTGTAAATGTAGTCGTGGTTTATTTTATAACCACTTTCTGTCCGTCTACGATATATATCCCCGGTGTGGGGGCTTCAATGCGGCGGCCGCTAAGGTCATAGATGTCATCTGCTGTCACATTAACGGCAATCTCCTCTATTGCTGTAGGTACATCAATTCCGCTGTTCTCGAATGTCCACACGCTTGCACCCCATGTGTAGGGCTTTGTCAGCACCTGAGTCCATGCGTCGGGATTGCTGTACCAGCCCGATGTGCCGTTGCCGGCAACAATGGCAATGCCTTTGTTGCCGGTGTCTGTGGTGACCTCAATGAGTGTCCAGTCGTAGTCGTTGCCCACCATGACGGTCTGGTCATCGGCATCCTTGCTGATGTAGGCTGCTGTTCCGCTGAGTCTGTTGTAGATGCGTACTGTGCCGTCATCGTTCTTTGAGAAACTCCACAGGTAGTTGTTGGCTGTTCCCTTGGTCTTTGACTCGATGCGTTTGCTTGAGCGGTTCATCACTGCATAATAGTTGGTGAAGTATGCGTTGCGGATGTAGTAGTACTTGTTGCAGTCGAGCGCGTCAATGGCCGATGTGCGTGGCATCATCTGGAACTGGTGGTAGAGTGCAACGTATGCATCGTACTGTTCCTTTGTTACAGCTCCTGCCTCAACTACGGCCGATGCCGGTGTGATGACACTGTTCTGCAGGTACTCGATGGCATCCTCAGTGGGCTGCCCGCTCTTTCCAGGCTTTGCATTGAGCACGATGAGCTCACACTTCTTTACAAGGCCGGCAAGCTGTGCGGTGAAGTCGGTGATCTCAACAATCTTCCATGTACCGTTGTAGCAGAGTGCCGCGTCGTCATATGCATATACCTTGCCCGATGGCTGTGCGCTCAGGCGCTTTACATTACCGGTCACCGCCGCGCTGTAGCCTGTTGTAGCAGAAATTGTAACGGCACCAGGTACGTATGTGACGTCGCGTGAGGCGATGGTGGCCTTGTCGATTCTTACTACGGTACCATTGTCGGTCATCTTGGTGGCGGCATTGTAGCTGTCCATTGCAAGCTGCTTGCCACTGTAGAGATTCTTCATTATGTATCCGCCATCTGTGGCAATGAATTGCCAGAGCTCCTCGGGCTCGGTCTGGGGTGTGTAGTGGAAATTCACGCCGTTATCCTTCTGGTAGATGGTAGAACCGGCGTATTGGCGCTTGTAGTATGTTGATGCCGATACAACCTGGTATGTCTTGCCCTCCTGTGGCTGTACGATATCTGCATTCTTGTATGCATTGATGGCTGCTGTAAGTGCTGTCACATCGTCGCCCGTTGCCGCGTCCAATGCGCTGGCTAGAGCATCGTACATATCGGCTGACGGATAACCGACGCCGCCTCTTATACTGCCGTCAAGAATCTCCTGTGCCTCCTTGATGGCCTGCTCGCCTACAGTCAGTTCCTTTGGCTCGATGTAGTGCTTTGCGTATGTGTAGCCAAGGTGGTCAAGGATCTCGTCATGACTCTGCAGTCGCTTGTAGAATCCGCTCCAGTTCTTCTTGCTGCTTGGGAGCCAGCCTGTCTCGGCAAGTGCTATCATACGTGGCAACAACTGGTACTCGAGCTCGGTGTTGTCGTTGAGGGTCTCGGCCCACAGGTTCACCTGCGCACCCATGCAGTATTCCTCGCGTCCGGCAAGTGAGCCGGCTGGGTTGAGTGCGTATACCTCCTCAAGGGTGTTGGTGTTGCTGTCCGACCAACCTCCGTAGTATGGCTCATCAATGGTTGTCTTGTCGGGACCAACCTGCATGAAGTCGATATATACATGCGAATAAGGGGTCGAGATGCTCTTGAAGCCTTTGTTCGCCGCTTCTGCGGTCTTGCCTAGGCTGTTCCATGCCATTACCACAGGCTTCACTGCATTGTCGCTTGTCCAGTGTGACAGGAGCTCGTCCCAAACCACGATGTCCTTTCCGTGCTTCTCCTTGAGGTATGTGCCAAGCTCCTCTACTAACCATGACTGTAGCTCGTTGACGCCGTTGAGACCCTCCTCGCGTACTCGCTTGAGGCAAAGCTCGTTGGTCGACCACTGGGTTGTGGGGCACTCGTCGCCACCGATGTGGATGTATGGGAATGGGAATATCTCGGCAACATTGTCAAGTACGCACTTGAGGAAGTCGATTACCTTGTCGTCTCCAATGTTGAGGACGTCCTCCGAGATACCGCCGTCAATGCGTACCGAGTACTCCTTGCTTGGGTCGCAGCTGAACTCCGGGTATGCTGTCACCGCAGCAACCATGTGTCCGGGGAGGTCAATCTCGGGCAGGATGTCGATGTTGCGCTCTGCCGCGTAGGCAACGATCTCGCGCAGGTCATCCTGTGAGAACCACATTCCGCGACCATATTCTGTATCGTCAAAGAACTTGCTTCCGTCGCCTGGGCTTGTGAATGAGCCGGCGCGTATGGCGCCCACCTCAGTGAGCAATGGATATTCGGGAATCTCTATACGCCATCCCTGGTCATCGGTAAGGTGCCAGTGGAAACGGTTCATCTTGTAGAGAGCCATGATGTCAAGCACCTTCTTTACTTCGTCCTTGTCAAAGAAATGGCGTACTACGTCCATCATGAAACCACGGTGCTCATACTGTGGCACATCGGTGATTGTAACGTATGGGATGCTCCATTCCGCCTCGCTACATAGCTTCTCGCCGAAGAAGTCGCGTGGGAGCAACTGTTTCAGTGTCTGTATAGCATAGAAGAAACCGGCTTTTGTGGCAGCCTTTATCTCAATGCCTTTCTCGTTGGCTGTGAGGGTGTACGCCTCTTTTGGTGCACCGGCATCAATTGAAAGCCAAATCTCGCCCGCATTGGCCTCGGCACTGCTCTTTTTTACCTCGAGTGTGGTGCCCGATGTCTTGGCAAGCTGAGCGGCAAAGTCTGCCACGTACTTCTGTACATCGTCATTGGGGTAGGTGATTGCATTAAGTGAAGATACCAGCAGGTTTCCATCTTCAACAACCAGTGAGTTAGGATAGGGGATGATTGAGACCTTACCAAGGTTCTCGAATGTGGTTGCCTCCACGAACTGCACGGCATTGTTCTGGTCATTCTTGTCCCATAGACCCACACCGCGGTTCTCCGATGGGCCACCCCAAAGGTTCATCGAGATGTTGGTGTTGCCCTTTGGCTGGAGTTCGTAGGCACCGCTGTAGTTGCTGTTGCCTGTGGCGTTGATGAGGAACTTGCTCACGCCGCTTGGTGTGGCAGAGGCGTTGACCATCTGGTTTTTTGCAGCAGAACCCACATAGAGCACGTAGCCTTTCTTGTTGGTGAATGTGTAGCCGTCGGTGGAGCTGCCTGTGATTTTCCACAGCTGGGAATCATCTCCCGATGCAGTTGCAGTGGCAATCTGGCCTGTAGTGGCCGCTGTCAGTGCATTACCGCCGTTCATGAACTGGATAAGGTACCATTTGGTCACCTCATCGGTGCTTATTGTCGGGAATCCCTGGGCTACAGCGCTACAGAGTCCTGCAACAAGGCACGAAAACAGAAATAATAACTTTCTCATAGTTTTATATTTACATTGAATTATAATGTTCTGGCGAATATTGCATGAATGGGGTAGGCAAGTCAACTTCTCTTATACTGTCATATAATGCAATAATATCCATTGTTAACCTCAAATATAATAATTAAAATACATATTTTGACAAAAGTGGCGTTTTTTTTAGCTATCTTCGCGTCACTATGGAAAATTTAAGAGTCAAAATACTTATAGGAGCGGCAATGCTGCTCAGTTTTATGCTCGGGACATGCGTGGATTGTGGTGGTGAAGACAGCCGCGATGAGGTTGTTGAGGTGGTTGCCGAGGAGCAGTTGCCCGAGGTTAAGGAAAAGGATAGTGATAAGGCTTTCACCGGCAAGCCTAACAAGATAGTGTATTGGAACCGCAAGCGTGAGTTCAATGACATGAACGATACGCATCTTGCTGCAGCTCAACAGATTGGTGTCAAGCCGCTCGCGACACGTGACGGCATTCCCGGTGCATCGCGTCCGTTGTATCTCATTTGCGGAAATATGGGATTCTGGGGGCCGGAACCTTATATAGTTGACCGTCTGACACATTCGTCGCCATATCTTGTAAAGGATGCTCTTGACTTGCTTTGTGAGATTGGCGAGAATTTCAAGGATTCCCTGCGTAACAAGCATCTGCCTGAGTACAGAATGGTGGTGACATCGGTGCTGAGGACTGATGCTGATGTGAAGAGCCTCTCAAAGCGCAACGTCAATGCGTCGGAGCGTTCTGTACATTGCTATGGAACCACGTTCGATATCTCGTACAAGCGTTTCGTGAAAGTGGATGAGAATTCTGCCGATGCCCGAGAAGTTGATCTCATTGCCGTATTGGCAGAGGTGTTGCGTGACCTCAAGAAAAACGGTAAATGCTATGTAAAATACGAAGTGAAGCAGGCGTGCTTCCACATCACTGCCCGCAAGAGAAAGTGATGGCGGTATATATGTGCCGGTGAGTTAATGAACCGGAAACATAGCTTGTTTAGTGATGATATTGTAAAATTATAAGCCCCTTATCCGTATTACACTACAGATAAGGGGCTTAAGTTTTGGTGTAATTGTCAGTTGAACAGTTCCTCGCGCAGGATGTATGCGATTATCTCACCACGGTTCACTATTGCGCCTTGCTGTGCGCATATCTCAATGACGCGTCCGCCCAATCCTGATGCAACTGGCTGCAACTGTCCCCATGGGGTGAGGATAGAGCAGAACAACTCGTCTGCCTTCACGTGGCTGCCTATTGCCGGTGGCATTGACGCGCCGCTCACGGCAACCTCCCATACAATCTGTCCCTTCTCCGGTGCCACAATCGGGTCGGCCTTGGCATGCTTTATGGCCTTTATCTCCTCAATGCTTACACCCTTGCTTGCCATTTCGCTGTCCTTTGCCTTCTCAATGTCGGCAAGGAAACGCTCCTTGGCAACACCGCTCTTGTAGTCGCGGTACTGGCGCTCGTGCATTGCAAACTCCCAGAGCTCCTCGTCGTCCTGTCCCTTTTCCCAGCCAAGCTCTTCCATCTCCTTGCGGTACGCATCAAGCGCATCGGGGTAGAAGCTCTGCGGGTCGGCAGTGGTGAACTCGTAGCCTTTCTCCTTTGCAAGCGCAACAATCTCTGGCGCAACTTCGCCAGGCAGGTGTCCGCTCTTACCCAGAATCATACCCCACATGCTCTCGTCCATGCGGCTGAAACGTGGCTCGTCCTGAGCATTTGACAGCAAGTTCATTAGCGCGATGTTCTTCACATACTGGCTGAACGGTGTAACGAGTGGGGGATAGCCCACGCGCGGCCACACGTATGCAACCTCATTGAACAGCTCAACCATAAGTTCGTCGAGGGTGTATGTGGGTTTACCCTTGCTCTGCAGGATACCGTTTATACCTTTGTGAACTCCCGAAAGGTCTGACATCATAGAACCCATCATACCGCCAGGGAGTCCGCTTGTAAGCAACAGTGAACTCATTAGCTTGTTGTTCTTGTCCATGAACAATCCCATCCATTCGTCAATGAATTCCTGTGTAAGGCTACGTACTTTCATATAAGCGTTCATGTTGATTTCCGGCACTTTAAAGCCTGCATCCTTAAGCATTGCTTGAACGCTGATGATGTCCGGATGAACCTTTCCCCAAGAGAGTGGCTCTACTGCCGTATCGATGATATCGCAACCGTTCTTGCAGACCTCCAGGATAGATGCCATTGAAAGGCCTGGGCCACTGTGTCCATGGTACTGGATGATGATTTCAGGATGCTTGTCCTTGATGCTCTTTGTAAGTCTGCCAAGGAACGCAGGGCGTCCTATTCCGGCCATGTCCTTCAAACATATCTCTGTCGCACCGGCTTCAATAAGCTCATCGGCAAGATTGCTATAGTACTCGACTGTATGCACGGGGGATGATGTTATACAGAGCGTTGCCTGTGGAATCATTCCAGCTTCCAGAGCATATTTGATAGATGGTATTATGTTTCTTGAATCATTCAGACCGCAGAAAATACGGGTTATGTCAACGCCTTGTGCCTTCTTTACCTTATACATAAGGCGGCGTACATCGGCCGGCACCGGGAACATGCGTAGGCCGTTGAGCGCTCTGTCGAGCATGTGTGTCTGTATACCGGCCTCGTTGAAAGGCTTGGTAAAGCGTCTTACGGCTTGGTTCGGGTTTTCGCCAGCCATCAGATTTACCTGCTCGAATGCTCCACCATTGGTCTCAATGCGTGAGAAGCATCCCATTTCTATGATTGCCGGTGCAACTTTTTCCAGCTGCTCGGCAAGAGGCTGGAATTTGCCCGATGATTGGTACATGTCACGGTAAACTAAACTGAATTTAATTTCCTTTTCCATAATTATGCTTTTTAATGGTGTGGGGTAGCTCCTGAATGGTGTCTGCCTCCACTTGTTTATAAGTATCTTCTATTGCAAAGGTACTCTCTTTATTCATATAACCTAATTTTTATGTCACAAATTTTGGCGTACGGTGAAAATGTTATAAAACGCGGTTCTAATGTCGCTGTCTTTCACTTTTTTTAAGCAGTCTATATCCTGTTTTCTCAACGAACGAGAATGGTGTTGCTTTTTCTCTTTATAGATATGAAAATGTAAAAAATATCGATGAAAACAGTAAAAATCATTTTGAATTTCGCCACACATATACTAATTTCGCCACATATTTAAAGATTTTGCCAATAACAACAGGTGTATAGCGCGTAAATGCTATTGTTTTGAAATGAAATGCGACCTTTGCGGTGAATTGTGCGCAAAAAGGCTTATGTGCCGTGCGTATACAAACCATTAAGACACTTAAAAAAAACAGTCATTATGAAACACTTCCTTTGGTATATTGAAGATGCTATCAGGAACAATTGGGACAAACCTGCAATCTCCAATTATGGTGCAACTACCTATACATATGGTGAAATTGCCGGTAATGTAGCCAAATTGCATATATTATTTGAAAAATGCGGTCTCAAGAAGGGTGATCATATAGCGATTGCCTCAAGAAACTCAGCCGAATGGTGTATCGCCTTCATTGCGATTGCAAGCTATAAGGCCGTTGCCGTTCCTTTATTGCCCGATTTTCTTCCCGAAAATATCGCTCATTTGACAAAACTTTCGGACAGCAAGTTGGTACTTGTCGACAAATATGTCCTTGCCGGATTGAAGAAGAGCGGTTCGCTTGACAAGATGGCCGGGACTGATGGCCTTATTGGTATTGTTGATATCGTAAATCTAACTCCAATAGTGAGTTATGATACTTTGGCTAATGTGGCGAATGGCGATATTGAGGATTTATATAACAAGGAGTATCCGGGTGGCTATACCATGGCCGATCTCGCTTATCCCCATGATGGGCTTGATGAACTTTCTGTAATCAGCTACACATCGGGTACAAGCAGTTCTCCAAAGGGTGTCATGTTGCCGGCGCGTTCTTTGTCGGCAAATGTTGAGATTGCGCGCCGACTTGTGCCGGTAGCAGTGAACGAGCCTGGCTCTACACTTTCTATCCTGCCCCTTGCACACATATTCGGACTCGCGTTCGATTTCCTTTTGCTCTTCTCTTGCGGATGTCATATAAATATCTTTACCGAGAAGCCAGCACCCGCGCGTTTGCTTAAAGCATTGGCCGATGTAAAGCCATTTATCTTCTTGACAGTTCCATTGTTAATAGAAAAGATTTTCCGTTCAAAGGTTATCCCGACACTCAATAAGCCGGTGATGCGTATCCTAACCTCAATACCTGGTGTGCGTCAGGTTATCCATAAGAAGGTACGTGACAAAATCATCGCTACATTCGGTGGCAACCTTGCCAAGGCCGGTTTCTTTATCGGTGGTGCGGCAATAAGCAAGGATGTGGATAAGGTTATGAAAAAGATAGGTATCCCGTACGCTGTGGGTTATGGTATGACAGAGTGTGGTCCGCTCATCAGCTATGTGGCTTCTTCTCACCCTACCATTGATGACCGTGGTGGCGTGGCTACTCCCACCATCGAGTTGCGCATTGATTCGGACAAGCCTGCAAAGGTGCCTGGAGAGATTCAGGTTCGCGGTGACGTGGTTACCCTTGGTTATTATAAGAACGAAGAGGCAACACAGTCGTCGTTTACAAGTGACGGCTGGCTCAAGACCGGTGATATGGGTGTTCAGGACCGTTTCGGTACTGTCTTCATCAAGGGCCGTTGCAAGAATATGATCCTTACAGCCAATGGCCAGAACGTATATCCCGAGGAGATTGAGGATCTTGTAAACCAGTTACCTTATGTACTGGAGTCTCTTATCGTGGGACGCAATCATGCTCTTGTGGCTCTTGTGGTGGTTGATCAGGATGCTCTCAAGGCTGCGGGAATTGCCGCAGACAAGGTTCAGGAGGTAATCGAGGCAAATGTCTTTGCGCTCAATGCACAGTTGCCGGCCTATAGCCAGATAGCACGTTGCGAATTGCGTACCGAGCCGTTTGAGAAGACTCCAAAATTGAGTATCAAAAGATTTATGTATAACTAAAACGGACTTTTCATAATAGTTTATATTTTAATTTGTTATGAAACACTTTCTTTCATATGTAGACAGCTCTATCAAGGCCAACTGGAATCGTCAGGCCTTGACTAACTATGGAGCCAAGAGCTGGACATACGCTATGGTTGCGTCTGAGATTGAGAAGATGCACGTGCTCTTCGAGAAGTGTGGTGTAAAGAAAGGTGAAAAGATTGCCCTTTGCGCACGCAACTGCGCCGAGTGGTGTATCTCATACTTCGCTGTCGTTACATACGATGCGGTATGCGTGCCTTTGTTGCCCGATTTCCTTCCACAGAATGTTGCCGACCTCACACGTCTGTCCGACAGCCGTCTCCTGCTCGTTGACAACGCTATTCTCGGAAACCTGAAGCGCGATAACATCCTCCCCCAGTTCTCGGGATTTGCCGATTTCCGCGGTCTTGTGAATATTGTGGACTTCACTGTGGCCGAGAACTGCAACGGTATGCTTGATGGTGTCATCGAATCGGTTGAGAGCACTTTTGCCGAGCGTTTCCCTAAAGGTGTTACTCCCGATTGCATCAACTATGTAAAGAGTGACCTTGAGGCGTTGGCAGTGATAAGCTATACATCGGGAACAAGTAGTTCTCCAAAGGGTGTAATGCTCACTGCGCGTTCAATATCATCAAATGTGGAGTTCGCGCTCACACACATTCCTGCTTCAAACGATGACAAGATTCTCTCAATCCTGCCGCTTGCGCATATCTTCGGCCAGATCTTTGATTTTGTCTATCCGTTCGCGTCGGGTTGTCACATAAATATCTTTACCGAGAAACCAATCCCAGCACGTCTGCTCAAGGCCCTGGCCGATGTGAAGCCATATATGTTCCTTACCGTGCCTCTGTTGATTGAGAAGATTTTCCGTGGTAAGGTCATGCCTACATTGGAGAAGCCTGCGATGCGCATAATGCTTTCAATTCCTGGCTTGAGGTCAATAATATACAAGAAGGTGCGCCAGACACTTATCGACACCTTCGGTGGCAACGTTACAAAGGGCGGTATCATTCTTGGAGGTGCAGCCCTTAACAAGGAGGTTGAGAGGGTGATGAAGAAGATGAAGTTCCCTTACACTGTAGGTTACGGAATGACCGAGTGTGGCCCGCTGTTGAGCTATACGGCATGGCCTAACTTTGTTGAGCGCTCTTGTGGTGTGGTGGCACATCCTGGTGTCGAGATCCGTATCGATTCAGAGAATCCCGCCAAGGTTCCTGGAGAGATTCAGGCAAAGGGCGATTCAGTGATGTCGGGTTACTACAAGAATGACGAGGCTACAAATGCTGCGTTTACAGCCGATGGCTGGCTCAGGACCGGTGATATGGGTCTCATGGACAAGAAGGAGAACATCTTCATCAAGGGCCGTTGCAAGAATATGATCCTGACGGCCAATGGACAGAACGTATATCCCGAGGAGATTGAGGATCTCGTGAACCAGTTGCCATATGTCGCAGAGTCCCTTATCGTGGGGCGCAAGCATGGTCTTGTGGCGCTTGTGGTGCCTAATGCCGATGCGATATCTGCGGCTGGTGTCAGTGCCGATGAAGCTGCCCGTAGCATTGAGGCTGAGGTTTTCGCGCTCAACGAGAAGTTGCCGGTGTATAGCAAGATCACGGCCTGTGAGCTTATGGACCAGCCTTTTGAGAAGACGCCCAAGCTCAGCATCAAGAGGTTCATGTACAAGTAAATATATAAGATTTATATATTGATAGAAGATTGATTGTGGGGCTCTTTGGCTGTGAAGCCGGGGAGCCTTTTTAAAGAAAAAGTTTTAAAAACATGCGGTTGTTTAGTTAATGACTGTTAATATTGAGTAGGTTTTGTACTTGATTATAATAAAATAGTGTACATTTTGAGTTAATCAGTGTGAAAGGGACTTGCTTATTTGAAAAAAAAGTAGATATTTGCACATTATAAAAGGGGATCTTT
>JAFYWE010000245.1 GCA_017558165.1 Bacteroidaceae bacterium | reverse complement strand
TTGGACGTTTAGCTCAGCTGGTTTAGAGCATCTGCCTTACAAGCAGAGGGTCGGCGGTTCGAATCCGTCAACGTCCACAAAATTGGAACCTACGCATTGCGTGGGTTATTTTTTTCTCCATAAGTCATCTCTGTCGGGGTGTCTGATGTGTCCGGTTCAAGGCGCTGTCTATGGTAAGCTATGTATATACTGTGAGAAAGTCATAAAATTAAACACACTTTTAATAAACTTTATGTCTGTAATGAGTGTTTATGGCTAAAAAGTACTATTTTTGCAGTTTGAAAAACTTTTTTTATATTATAGAATAATGGAACTTGATATTCTAACAGCTATTTCCCCTATAGATGGACGCTACAGGGGAAAAACCGACTCTTTGGCCGGTTATTTTTCGGAGTATGCGCTTATCAAATATCGTGTATTCGTTGAGATAGAGTATTTTATTGCTCTTTGCGAACTCCCTATCCCACAGCTCGAGGGCATGGACAAGGGATTGTTCCCACGTTTGCGTGACATTTATAGGAATTTTTCAAAGGAGAACGCTGTACGCGTAAAGGATATTGAAAAGGTTACCAACCACGACGTCAAGGCTGTAGAGTATTTCATCAAGGAGCGGTTCGATGCCATCGGTGGTCTTGATGCATATAAGGAGTTCATTCACTTTGGTCTGACCTCTCAGGATATCAACAATACTTCTATCCCTTGTTCAATCAAGGATGCCTTGACCGAGGTGTACTATCCTGCGGTTGAAGAGCTTATTGCACAGCTCCGTGAGTATGCCGCGGCTTGGGAGAATATCCCTATGTTGGCAAGAACCCACGGCCAGCCAGCGTCTCCTACCCGTCTCGGCAAGGAGGTGATGGTGTTTGTGTATCGTCTTGAGACACAGTTGGCGGAGCTCAAGAGATGCGTAATTTCTGCAAAGTTCGGTGGTGCGACTGGCAATTTCAACGCTCACCGTGTTGCATATCCTTCAGTTGATTGGAAGGCATTCGCAAACAAGTTCGTGTCAGAGAACCTTGGCCTGCAGCGTGAGCAGTATACTACACAGATTTCAAATTATGACAACCTTGCTGCGCTCTTCGATGCCATGCGCCGTATCAATGTCATCATCATGGATATGGACAAGGACTTCTGGCAGTATATCTCAAACGAGTTCTTCAAGCAGAAGATCAAGGCCGGTGAGGTCGGTTCAAGCGCAATGCCTCACAAGGTTAACCCTATCGATTTCGAGAACAGTGAGGGTAACCTCGGTATTGCAAATGCAATCCTCGATCATCTTTCAATGAAGCTCCCTATCTCACGCCTGCAGCGTGACCTTACCGACTCTACCGTATTGCGTAACGTGGGTGTTCCTATGGGTCATATGCTCATTGCCGTGAAGAGTTCTCTCGTCGGTCTTCGCAAGCTGTTGCTCAACGAGGGCGCAATCTATGACGAGCTTGACAACTGCTGGAGCGTGTGTGCCGAGGGTATCCAGACAATCCTACGTCGTGAGGCTTATCCTAACCCTTATGAGGCTCTCAAGGCCCTTACACGTACAAACGAGGGCGTAAACCAGAATACTCTTCTGCAGTTTATCGATGGTCTTGATGTCGCTGAGAGCGTAAAGGAAGAGCTGCGTGCGATTACACCACACTCTTATACAGGTTTGTAATAAATATAATTTGGACCGTGAGGTTCGTAAAATATTATTTAGATGAATAATTACAGAAACAAGCGTCAGGATGATTTTTCCTCACGCGGAAACAGGGATAGAGCATCTTTCAATCCCAATTTTGGTAGTGACAACAAGTTGAAGTCGCGTTCACCACGCTACGGCAAGGACTCTGGCGAGCGTCCTCAGTTTGACAGGGCAGAGCGTGGCGGTAACCGTTACAAGCAGGGTGGCCGTCCATTCCGTGACTTTGACAATAACCGCGCAGGCGGTGACAATGCTCCTAAGGGACGTTTCGGTGGTGGTTTCAAACCACGTTTCAACAGCGAGGTGCGTCAGGACGGCGAGTTCACACAGCGCAAGGGCGGATACCGTGGCGAGGGCAACACTTCATTCCGTGAGAACAGGGGTGGTGATGCAAGGAACTATGGTGCCGACAAGCGTGGCGCATATGGTAGCAGGCCTGCAAGAAAGGCTGTCTATGACCCTAATGCAAAATATAGCAACAAGAAGCGTATGGCGTATAAGGAGGCCGCTATTGACCCCGATGCACCAGTACGTCTGAACAAGTATCTCGCGAATGCGGGAATATGCTCACGTCGTGAGGCCGATAACTATATCCAGGCTGGTCTTATCACCGTTAACGGTGAGGTGGTGACCGAGTTGGGTGTAAAGGTGGTTCCTACAGATGATGTGCGCTTCAACAGCGAGCGCATCAATCCTGAGCGCAAGGTGTATGTATTGCTCAACAAGCCTAAGGATTGCGTGACAACAGTAGACGATCCTCAGGAGCGCAAGACTGTCCTTGACTGCCTGCGTGGCATCGGTAAGGAAAGAATCTATCCAGTAGGCCGTCTTGACCGCAATACGACAGGTGTGCTTCTTCTTACAAATGACGGTGACCTTGCTGCAAGGCTTACACACCCCAAGTACATGAAGAAGAAGATATATCACGTTACTTGCGACAAGAACGTGGCTATGTCCGATATGGATCTTCTGGTAAGCGGTATCGAGCTTGAGGACGGTCCGGTGTACGCCGACGAGGTGTCATATGTGAACGAGGCCGACCGCTCGCAGATCGGTATCGAGATCCACTCTGGCAAGAACCGTATCGTGCGCCGTATGCTCGAGCACCTTGGCTATCGTGTGAACAAGCTTGACCGTGTGCTCTTTGCCGGACTTACAAAGAAGAATGTAAAGCGTGGCGACTGGCGTTACCTCACTGACAAGGAGGTGAACATGTTGCGTATGGGTGCCTACGAATAATAATGAACAGAGCCTGCCTTGTCAGGCATAATCAAAATAAATCGATGAAAGCGATAAAACGAACAAGAATTTCCGACCTGCTCAAGAACGGTCAGGCCGGTGTTGAGGTAAATGTAAGAGGCTGGGTGAGAACACGCCGCAGTAGCAAACAGGTTGCCTTTGTGGCTCTTAACGACGGTTCTACTATCAATAATGTACAGGTTGTAATCGATATTGACAAGTTCGATGAGGAGTTCGTGAAGCAGTTCACTACCGGTGCGTGTCTTAGCGTGAACGGTATGCTCGTTGAATCTATCGGTGGCGGCCAGTCAGTGGAGATTCAGGCTGCCGAGATTGAGTTGCTCGGTGGTTGCGACAATACCTATCCTTTGCAGAAGAAGGGCCAGACAATGGAGTTCATGCGTACAGTGGCTCACTTGCGCCCACGTACCAATACTTTCGGTGCGGTGTTCCGCATCCGCCACAATATGGCATACGCCATCCACAAGTTCTTCCATGACAAGGGCTTCTACTATTTCCACACTCCGCTTATCACAGCTTCGGACTGTGAGGGTGCAGGCCAGATGTTCCAGGTTACTACAATGAACCTGTACGACCTCAAGAAGGATGAGAACGGCAGCATCATCTATGACAACGACTTCTTCGGCAAGCAGGCCAGTCTTACTGTGTCTGGTCAGCTCGAGGGTGAGTTGGCTGCGACAGCGCTTGGTGCAATCTATACATTCGGTCCTACATTCCGTGCCGAGAATTCAAATACTCCACGTCACCTTGCCGAGTTCTGGATGATTGAGCCCGAGGTCGCGTTCAACGACATCTTCGATAACATGGAGCTTGCCGAGGAGTTTATCAAGTACTGCGTGCAGTGGGCACTTGACAACTGTATGGAGGATATCACATTCCTCAACAATATGTTCGACGAGGAGCTTATCGAGCGTCTCCGTTCGATCGTGAATACAGAGTTCGTGCGTCTCAGCTACACCGACGGTATCAAGATTCTTGAGGATGCAGTTGCTGCAGGCCACAAGTTCGAGTTCCCTGTATATTGGGGCGTTGACCTTGCTTCGGAGCATGAGCGTTACCTTGTTGAGACACACTTTAAGCGTCCTGTAATCCTCACAGACTATCCAAAGGATATCAAGGCCTTCTACATGAAGCTGAACGAGGACGGCAAGACTGTACGCGCCATGGACGTGCTCTTCCCGAAGATCGGCGAGATTATCGGCGGATCGGAGCGTGAGGCCGATTATGACAAGCTTCTCACACGTATCGAGGAGATGGGTATTCCAATGAAAGATATGTGGTGGTATCTTGATACACGCCGTTATGGTTCATGCCCTCACTCTGGCTTCGGTCTCGGTTTTGAGCGTCTGTTGCTCTTCGTGACAGGTATGTCGAACATCCGCGACGTGATTCCTTTCCCACGTACACCGAACAATGCAGAATTCTAAATACGGACAGACCGGGAGGCTTTACAAAGAGCCTACCGGTTTTCTGTTTATGTATTGACTGTATAAATAAAGCTAAAATGCTTTTTATTGTGCAATAAAAGCATTATACTCGCGTTGTAGAATTGTAATGACAAAAGAAATCCCGTTGTAATATGGACAGGAACCGATATTGTGTGATAATGGCAGGCGGTCAAGGAACGCGTCTGTGGCCAATGAGCCGTAAGGGCTTTCCTAAGCAGTTCCAGGATATCCTGGGCTGCGGCAGGACGTTGTTGCAGCTTACGTATGACCGTTATTGTCGTATAGTTCCCAAGGAGAATGTCCTTGTCTCCACGCACGTGGATTATGCCGGACTGGTGAGTGAGCAACTGCCCGACCTCTCTACTGAGCAGGTTATCCATGAGCCTGCGTTCAGGGGTACGGCTCCAAGTCTTGCTAATATGGCATGCCATATACGTTCAATGAATCCCAAAGCGAATATCGTGATTGCCCAGAGCGACCAGCTTGTGCTTGACGAGACCAAGTTCGTGGATGTGATCTCCCGTGGATTGGACTTCGTTGCCGAGAACAACAAGCTTGTCGTGGTCGGTATCAAGCCTACCTGTCCCGAGACCCGTTATGGATATATACAGGTGGACGGAGAACCAGATACCGATTCGTTTTACAAGGTCAGGACCTTTACCGAGAAACCGCAGTATGAGTTCGCGAAGATTTTTATGGAGAGTGGCGAGTTCTATTGGAATTCAGGAATATACATATGGAATGTGCAGACCATAATCGATACAATGTCGGAATGTCTGCCCGAAATGATGCGTACGCTTGAGGATATCTATCGCGAGGTGCCCGACCGTGACAAGCGCCGTAGGCGCGGGTATGAGATATATACATCGTTTCCCAATGCTTCGCTCGATATGAGTGTCATGGAGAAGGCTGATAATGTGTATGTGGCTGTTGCCGATTTCGGTTGGGCTGATATAGGTACATGGGAAACTCTGTACAGTACCATGCCTAAGGATGGTGACGGCAACGTGGTGATGAATTGTTCCACATTGAAATATAACAGTCATAATAATCTTATAGCGCTTCCTAAGGGCAAGCTTGCAGTCGTGCAGGATGTGGATGATCTGCTTGTGGTGGATTCGGGCAATGTACTGATGATATGCCGCAATGGAAACGAGAAGGATATCCGCAAGTTCCTGAACGATGCCATGATGAAATTGGGTGACGAATTTGTATAGTCATTCGTATTCAGGCTTCGGTTATGTGCAATAAAAAAGCGTGTCAACAATGTTGTCACGCTTTTCTTGTCTTAGAAGCTGTTTAAATTTCTTTCAAAAATATTATTTACATTGTCCTCAAGAAGTGCTTGTCTTTTTATGCCCTTTTTTGCCTGTTTTTCCCTTTTTCGCAGTTACATAGCCCGCTATGCGCCTTTGAAAAATAAAAAAAC
>JAFYWE010000244.1 GCA_017558165.1 Bacteroidaceae bacterium | reverse complement strand
GTTCGTGCCATATCAACCCATGGGCTTTTATAAGATTCCTCACTACGGATAAGGAGTGACAACCCACGCTGGGACAACTGCTATATTGTTGCCGAATTAAATGTAAAGTGCCTCTCTGAACCGTTCAGAGAGGCACTTTGCGTTTGGTTGTGGAATCAATAGCAGTCGGGGAGGTTGAATGCTGGAACGAGTGCGTCGAGCTGCTCGTCGGTCATGCCGACTGGCTCGAATCCTGCCCAGCGCGCATTGAAATAGATTTGTGCTGACTTGCTCATTGTATCAATGGCATCGAAACAGTCGATGATGTCATCGCCCACGGCGAGTACACCGTGTTTCTCCCACAGGAGCATGTCGTGTGTGCGCAGCTGCTCAATGGTCAGGCGTGCAAGCTCCAGAGTTCCTGGGATAGCGTAAGGTACCACACCGATGCCCTTAGGAACCACGATGCGTGCCTCAGGAATCATGCGCCACAGAGTACGTGTGAGCAACTTTGAGCTCTCGAGGAATGGCTTGCAGTGTGAGAAACCGATGAGGTCGGTAGGGTGGGTGTGCAGCACCACAGTGGTGTTGCGGCCAATGCTACGCAGATAGTTGTGCATCATGAGGTGTGAGTGGATCTCCATTGTGGGGCACACTGGCTGCTCGGCAATGATGTCGAATGATGTTCCGTCGGGCGAGATGCGTATGATCGAGCCGTTCTCGAATGGTGCCTGTGCTACATAGCGCATGCGCTTGCCGGTACCTGTTACGTAGAAGAAGTGACCGCCAAGGCAAGGTACAGTCTCTACAAGCTCGCGTGACGGTGCAAGTGCGGGCAGGTTCTTTGCCTCCTCGCTCATGAGTTCTGTCACGTTTACCGAGATGTTACCGCCGTTACGCTCGGCCCATCCTTTTGTCCACAGGTAGCCTGCTACCTCGGCAATACGGCCGATTTCGGTCATGAGTGCCGCGTTGTTTCTGATGATTTCCATATTATTGTAGTTTTGAGTTGTTGATTATCGTGTTTGTTCGGTTACGCTCCTGTAGCGCGCATACGCCTCCTGCCATGCAGTGCTATCGGCTGGGTGGAACGTACTGGTCTCAACGGCCTTGCCTATGAGCTCACGCATCTCCCAACGGTCGCCGGCAAGCCCTGCCGCGCGTGCCTGCATCATGCAGTTGCCTATTGCAGTAGCCTCCGACGGGCCGGCAATTACGGGTATTCCAATGGCATTGGCTGTCAGCTGGTTCATGAGGGCGTTCTTTGAACCGCCGCCAATGATGTGCAGTCGCTTGATGGGGTGGGGCGATACGTTGCCTATGTCCTCGAGTGTGCTGCGGTAGCACAGCGCGAGGCTCTCGAAAATACAGCGTATTATCTGTGCGTGGGTCTCGGGTGCGGGCTGTCCCGTGCGGTTGCAATACTCCACAATCGCTGCGCTCATGCTTGCAGGGTTGGTGAACAGCGGGTCGTTAGGATTCACGAAGCTACGTAGCGGTGTGGCGCTCTCTGCCATCGAGATGATTTCGGGGTAACTGTATTGGTGACCCTCCTTCTCCCACTCCTTGCGGCACTGCTCGAGCAACCACATGCCTGTGATGTTGTTCAGGAAGCAGGTCGTGCCGTCGATACCGCCCTCGTTGGTAAGGTTAAGGCGTGTTGTCTCCTCGGTTATGATCGGTGCTTCGCACTCAATGCCCATGAGGCTCCATGTGCCGCTGCTAAGGAATGCGAACTCCTTGTCTGTGGCAGGGATGGCCGCGATGGCCGATGCCGTGTCATGTCCAGCAATGGCAATCACCGGTACGCGTCCGATGCCCGTCTCCTCGGCAAGCTCCTCTGTAAGCTCACCAATGACGGTTCCTGGCATCACAATTGGCAACAGAAGGGTGCTGTCGATGCCGACGGCCTCGGCAAGCTCCTTGTCAAACTGCTTTGTGGCAGGGTTTACCAACTGCGATGTAGATGCCTCGGTGTACTCGCACACCATCTTGCCTGTGAGCATATAGGCCAACAGGTCTGGCATGAACAGTATCTTGTCGGCATTCTCATAGGCCGAGCTCTTCTCTTTCTTTGCCGCGAACAGTTGGTACAGGCTGTTGAAGTACATCACCTGTATGCCTGTGCGTGCATATACCTCTTCGCGTGGCATAATGCGGAACACCTCCTCGGGTACTCCGTCGGTGTAAGGGTCGCGGTATGCACGTGGCAGTCCGAGTATGCTGCCGTCCTTAGCTATGTATCCGAAATCGACTCCCCAGGTATCAATGCCTATGGATGTGGGTTTTATACCTTTCTGTACGCATTTTGTAAGGCCCTGCTTGAGCTCCTGGTAAAGTGAGTATACGTTCCAGTAACAGCGGCCGTGCAGCTCCATTATGCTGTTGGGGAAACGGTGGATCTCCTCCATTGTGAACTTACCGTCAGCCAATGTGCCTACAACAGCTCTTCCGCTTGTTGCTCCAAGGTCAAAGGCCAGGAATGAGTGGCTGTCCATGTCTTTATCTTTAGTGTGTTTTTGAATGCCGGTGCGGAACAATACTCCGCATCGTGCCGTAAAGATAATAAAAGGGTTTGGATTTGTAGCCGAATATATAAAAAAAGAGGAAAACGGGCAGAGATAACCGTTTTCCTCAAGGTTGTAGTGTGTCCGAAATTTCACACTGCAACCGTTATTCTTGTGTTTTTTGTGTCGTTATTTAATTTCCAGGTCATTGCTGTAGTACTTGAAAAAGTCATGTTCCAATATGGTGGAAATCTTCACCAGCAATGCCGTGTCAATGCTCTCACGCTTGAAGATGCTGTATACATTGGTGCGGTCACAGCATAATTGTTTTGCAAACCAGGAAACAGAAAGCTCCAGTTCGTCAAACTTCTTTTTTATGATGCTTCCAATGTGAATCATAGACGTGGTTTTTAGTGTTTGCAAATTTATACGGTACAAAAGTATAGCCTTGTCCAAATATTTCAAACGTTTTTGTGTTATTATAATTCTACAAGATGCTGAAAGTTAAGGAAATAAGATGATTTGTTGTCAAATTGACATATAAAATTACTTTCTTTATGTGATTGCCCTTTGTTTGGTGTTTCTATTGGAAAAACTGATTTTTTTACGTTTGTATACCTTATTGTAGACACGCTGGTCGGGATTAATAGAATATGGTGCGCAAAATGACATTATTGCCTATTAGGACAAATTGCTATCATGTGATTTGGGGCACATGTCCGGTGTTTGTACATATTTTTCGCATACTCTTTTCCCATGGTACAGTGCTCCATACCGGCGTATATAATAAATGATAGGCCAAATTGCTTTGACCTATCATTCTTGTGGTAAATTTGATGTGATTTTTTACAACAACGGTTGTATTCTTATATACTCCTGTTCAAAGTTCGGGGTCAGGATGCCTGCGCCCATGGCATCGCTTACCTCCTGCGCACTCCAGAACCTGCCGCCGTCAAGCTCATCGCTCGGGTGTACCTCGCCGTCGTACGTTGCGCTGTACACATATACCAGCTCCCTCTCGCGTTCGCTCTCAAAGATGTATCTTGTGAGGAATCTGGTCTGTAATCCCGTCAGCCCAAGCTCCTCGCGCACCTCGCGTCGCAGGGCATCTTCTATCTCCTCGCCGTAGTCTACATGTCCGCCCACGGCTGTGTCCCACTTGCCGGGCTGTATATCCTTCCACAGGGGGCGTTGCTGCAGGTATATGCGCCCCTGCGAATCGAACAGATGCAGGTGTACCACGGGGTGGAGAAGCTTGCTTCCGTTGTGGCATTCGCCGCGTGTAGCGCTGCCCGTCGTGTTGCCTTGTTCGTCCACAATGGGAAATATCTCTTTGCTGTTGTCCTGTTTCATATCATATATAAGGATGTAATCAGCAGCTCATTGCGCCGCAGCAGTTGATTACCTGGCCGCTCACGTATGCCGACATGTCACTGGCAAGGAACAGTGCCACGTTTGCAACGTCCTCGGGGCTGCCGGCGCGACGCAAGGGAATTGTCTTTGCCCACTCTGCACGCATCTCTTCTGAGATGGCGCTTGTCATGTCTGTCACAATGAATCCGGGAGCAATACAGTTTGCCCTGATGCCACGTGGACCCATCTCTTTGGCAATAGATTTTGCAAGTCCTATGAGACCGGCCTTTGATGCCGAGTAGTTGCACTGTCCGGCATTGCCGTTCTCGCCTACAACCGATGACATGTTGATGATGCTGCCACCGCGCTGCTTGGCCATGAACGGAACGACTGCGCGTGTGAAATTGAATGCCGATTTCAAGTTGGTGGTGATGACTGCATCCCACTGCTCCTCGGTCATGCGCAGTATGAGTCCGTCCTTTGTGATTCCGGCGTTGTTCACCAGTACGTCAATGCGGCCGAAATCGGCAACGATATCCTTGACTACAGTGTCGGTCATGGCGAAATCAGCGGCGTCGGCCGCATATCCTTTGCACTTTACGCCCAAAGCCTCAATCTCCTTGATGAGCTCCTCGGCGTTGCTGTTTATCTGACGGTATGTGAATGCTACGTTTGCGCCAGCCTCGGCGAACTTGACCGCAATGGCGCGGCCGATACCTCGTGTGGCTCCTGTTACAAGAGCTGTCTTTCCTTCAAGTAATTTCATAATTTCTATATTTGAGTAAAGCTCGGATATTTTCTGCACTCGCTGCGAAAAATATTAAGAAGCTGTTTAAATTTCTTTCAAAAATATTATTTACATTGTCCTCGAGAAGTGCTTGTCTTTTTATGCCCTTTTTTGCCTGTTTTTCCCTTTTTTCGCAGTTACATAGCCCGCTATGCGCCTTTGAAAAATAAAAAAACACTCTAAAAAAGTTCTATAAAAATTTCAAGGACATAAATTTAAACAACTTCTAACTAAACTTCATATTTCTCGCTCGTTTGTCACAATATTTGTATTATCTTCACGAAGATAATCGTTTGGTGACAAATAAATCCAATTTTTACCGATTTTTCGTAATAAAATTATTCTACTTAACATAACCGGCACCCATATTTATATAATCGGGTGCAAAAATACATTCTTATCATGACTGAAACGAAACGTGGAGTGAACATTGTATGGATTGATGTCCTTAGGGTGCTTGCATGCTTCCTTGTAGTATTTGCACATTGTACCGACCCGCATACTGCGCAGTTTGACAACAACTACCCGGTCTTTCTGCAAGGTTGTGCAATGGGTAGCCTTGTGCGCTGTTGCGTGCCACTCTTTGTCATGATGACGGGAGTGCTTGTTATTCCCAATGATATGAGAATGGGTGATTTCTACCGCAAGAGGGTAGGGCGTCTGGCTGTTCCATTGGTCTTCTGGTCATTGCTCACTCCGTTGCTCTACTTCGTGTATATCAACTATATCCACCGGTCGGGCAGCATGTCGCTTGACCTCACGTCGTTCAGCGCTGAGGCTACAATAAATAAACTATATACCTTCATCTTCAATTTCAACTATGATACCACACCGTTCTGGTATCTGTATATGCTCATAGGTCTATACCTCATAATGCCTCTCCTCAATGCATGGCTTAAGAGTGCCGAGCGCAAGGAGGTGAAGCTCTTTCTCAAGGTGTGGGGCGTGTCGCTTCTCCTTCCAAT
>JAFYWE010000243.1 GCA_017558165.1 Bacteroidaceae bacterium | reverse complement strand
GTTTTTTTATTTTTCAAAGGCGCATAGCGGGCTATGTAACTGCGAAAAAGGGAAAAACAGGCAAAAAAGGGCATAAAAAGACAAGCACTTCTTGAGGACAATGTAAATAATATTTTTGAAAGAAATTTAAACAGCTTCTAATTTTAACCAACTATAATTTTATGAAACACAAGATTTTATTCCTGCTGGCAATCATTTGCTTCACTTTCGCAGCAAATGCATCTGCTGCCGACAAGAACAAGAAGCCGTTCGTAATCCCCGAACTGCGCGAGTGGAAAGGCGCTACAGGCGAGTTCCAGATCACCCCACAGACAAACATCGTCTACCCCAAGAAGAATGCCGACCTTGCCGAGGTTGCAAGACAGTTCGCTGCCGATTACAAGAAGATGACAGGCATCGAGCTCAACGTAGTTGAGGACAAGGCATCAAAGGGTGACATCGTTCTTGCCATCAAGAGCAACAAGAAGCTCGGCAACGAGGGCTACACCATCAACATCGCAAACAAGGCAGAGATTGCAGCCACCACAGTACGCGGTGCAATGTGGGCTACACGTACACTGCTGCAGATTGCCGAGCAGAACGCCGGCAAATTGCCGAAGGGCAATATCGTGGACTACCCCGACTACGAGATGCGTAGCTTCATGCTCGACTGTGGTCGTAAGTTCATCCCCATCAGCTTCCTGCACGAGTATGTTGACTTCATGGCATACTACAAGATGAACACATTCCACATCCACCTCAATGACAACGCCTTCAAGCAGTACTTCAACAACGACTGGAGCAAGACCCCATCAGGTTTCCGTTTGGAGAGCGACTTCTTCCCAGGCCTTGCATCACGCGACGGTTACTATACAAAGAAGGAGTTCATCGAGTTGCAAAAGCATGCCGAGAAGATGGGTGTGGAGATTATCCCGGAGTTCGATGTGCCAGCTCACTCACTCGCATTCGTACACTACCGCCCCGAGCTCGGCAGCAAGGAATACGGTCTTGACCACCTCGACCTCTTCAACCCGGCGACATACACATTCGTGGATTCACTCTTCATGGAGTACCTCGGCGGTGAGGAGCCAGTGCTCCGCGGCCCACGTTTCCACGTAGGTACCGACGAGTACTCTAACCGCGACACAGCCGTTGTAGAGAAGTTCCGTTATTTCACCGACCACTGCATCCGCGAGGCCGAGAAGTACGGCAAGCAGGCTTGCGTTTGGGGTGCGCTCACACATGCACAGGGCAAGACACCGGTAAAGGTAGACAACGTGCTCATGTACGCATGGTACAACGGATATGCCGACCCCACAGAGATGATGAAGCTCGGATATGACCTCATCAGCATCTCCGACGGCTGGACATACATCGTACCTGCAGCAGGCTACTACTACGACTACCTCAACTGCCACAACCTCTACAACAACTGGACACCGGCACAGATAGGCAACCAGAAGTTCGAGGAGAAGCACCCACAGATAAAGGGCGGTTCATTCGCCGTATGGAACGACCACGCAGGCAACGGTATCAGCTGCAAGGACATCCACTACCGCGTGTTCCCTGCAATGCAGACTATGGCAGTGAAGATGTGGACAGGTGCCAAGCCAACCGTTACATACGAGGAGTTCGACAAGGCACGCCTTGCACTCAGCGACGCACCGGGCCTCAACATCGCCGGACGTTTCAGCGGCGAGAAGAGAACCCTCGTTGAGCTTCCTGTGCTCAACCCTATGACAGACGTTGCCAAGGAGACAGGCATCAAGGAGATTGGTTACGAGTACAGCGTATCGTTCGACATCGACTACGCAAAGGAGCGCCCGGGTACAGTACTGCTCCGTTCACGCGACGCAGTATTCTACCTCACCGACCCGGTGAGCGGCAAGCTCGGTTTCTCACGCGACGGCTACCTCAACACATTCAACTACAGCTTCTACCCAGGCGAGAAGGCACACGTTACAATCAGCGGAAACCAGAGCGTGACAAAGCTCGTTGACAACGGCAAGCTCGTCGAGACACTCGACAAGAAGACTCTCTACCACAACGAGTGTGGCAAGGACAAGATGTACTATGTACGCACACTCGTGTTCCCACTCGACAAGAGCGGCCGCTTCAAGAGCTCGATTACAAACTTCAAGGTCCAGAACTCTTGCAAGTAAAAATTGAGTATCTATACCTTCATCGGCGGTGAAATACACTTCACCGCCGATTTTTTTTGATTTCTGGTCACAGCGGATGTAAACTCCCTCCCTACGGGGGAGGGTCGGGGTGGGGCTGTTCTTGTTCGACAATTGGATTGCAAATACAAGGTGACAAAAATATGATTACAAGCACATCAATATCCACAGTGAATTTCTACTGACCCTCTTTTTATTTCATTTTTGTCAATTACTAATAATGAATGTTAAATAATTCACATTAAACCCACTTTTTATATCTAATATTTTAAAATTCTAAATATATCGTTATATATTTGCGTAAAGAGTAACATAAAAACCGGATATTATGAAAAAGACAGACACACTTACAAACTCAGAGATGCAGGTAATGGACGCCCTTTGGAAATTGCCCGACGGCGGTTGCGTACACGACATAATCGCACACTACCCCGAGCCCAAGCCGGCATACACAACAATCTCCACATTCCTGAAGATACTCCAGAACAAGGGATTCGTCGCATACAAGAAGCTCAGCGGAAAGACACACACATTCTTCCCGTTGTTGACAAAGGACGAGTACACCGCAACCGTAGTAAAGAACGTGAAGAACTCATTCTTCGGCGGTTCAAGCTCGTCATTCGTCAAATACTTTGTAGAGAAGGAGAACCTGAGCGAGAATGAGATAAACGAGCTTATAGAAATAATAAGGAATAGCAACCAGAACCAATGAGAAGGGCAAGGTACATAACAGCTGCATTCATTGCCGGCATGCTCGCCACAGGCGGCGTCAAGGCACAAAGCTGTGTGCCCGTTTGTGGACAGGACACCATAGAGGTATTCCTTGACTCGTTGCCCGGCATAAGAGGCACGAGCATCAACTACAATGATTTCTTTGCCGAGACCTATTATACCGCCAGAATATCGGCCGACGAGGCTGGACGCGCCGAAAGGATAAGGTTCAAGGAGCACACCACCATTCCGTCGGGAAACTGTGACTACATATCATTTGGTACAGCAGAGAAACTGCTTGCCGAGAGCAGCATGGAAGTCATCAGGAGCCGTAAATGGAACCCCGGCAAGAACATCTGTACCGTAGCCTGGAAGCCACGACGCACAGCCAATGCCGGACAGTTGCCCCATAACCAGGAGTTGCAGGAGTTCATAGGCGAGCTCATTACCGACCGCACCCGGCAGATGCTCAAGGGAACCGGTTGCAGCACATACATAAAGGTGGAGTACACAGCCGACGGCACAATCAGCAAGGCCGTGCACATAGGCAACATCTTCTGGGAAACCAAGGAGCACAGCTACTCCAACGAGCAGATCAAGGGGCTCTCCATTACAGTGCACTCGAGCGGCATGTACCACAACGGCGAATGGTATGAGGGTGTCTATGGAGAGCACAGCGAGGAGGAGCAGATTTTCAGGCACAAGGACAGGATCCTCAACCGTAGCGCAAGAGCCATTGAGAAAGGGCTCAGAGGCGAGCGTTTCGCTACGCTGGCCGGCAACGAAGGCTGTACCGTAATAGAGGTAGACATCAACGATAGCGAAACCGGGGTTGAGCAGACCGACCCGGAATTCCCCGGTGGCCCCAAGGCACTCAAGGAGTTCTTTGCCGAGAACATACACTACAACAAGCGCCTTGCACGCAACGATGTCAGGGGAAACATCAAGGTACAGCTGAAGATTAAGAAAAACGGAAAGCCCAAGCTCTATGACGTGGTAATATCGCCATTGAGACTGAAGCACAACAGCAAGGACCCTAACCCCAAAATCCTTGATGCCATCATCAAGGAGGTCAAAAGAGCAACCAGGAAGATGCCGGACTGGACGCCAGCCACCTACAACGGCAAGGCAAAGGAGAGACTCTGTACATTGACTGTAAAGATAAAGTAAGAAGTTGTTTAAATTTATGTCCTTGAAATTTTTATAGAACTTTTTTAGAATGTTTTTTCTTTTGGTAACAATATAGCAGTTTACCCATGTTTCATTTTCTGCGTAAACTTGTCATCCTGAACGAATGTGAAGGATCTC
>JAFYWE010000242.1 GCA_017558165.1 Bacteroidaceae bacterium | reverse complement strand
ACATGTACTGGTAGCGTGTTGCCTCGCTCATTGTGAAGGCATTTGCCTCGTCCTCGAGGAACATTGCGCGCATCATTGGCTTGCCGTCGACAGCCTCGCGTGCGATGCTGTATGTGTAAGGCATGAGCTCCGACTTCATCTTCATGTATGTACGGTTGATTGATGTCGCTGGCTCGCCAAGAGCGTGTGGGTACTTCTCGTTTGCGCCCCAGCCGTCCATGTTGAGCATCATTGGGGTATAGGTCTTCCACTGGTACTCGCGAACGAATACAGGAACGTTCTTACCGCCGAAGATACCGTCAACGTCCGATGTGATGTTTGGCTGGCCCGAGAGACCTGAACCGATGAATGTAGGGATGTGGAAACGGATGTACTCCCACTCGCCACCTGTCTGGTCACCGCTCCATATTGTTGCATAGCGCTGTGTACCTGCCCAACCGTCGAGCGAGATGATGAAAGGACGTGCGTTGCTGCCGTAGTATGTCATGATGCCTGCAGCATCGGTAACGCCGTTGAGGCCGAATGAGTAACCTGCGCCGACCCATGCAACGTCGGTCTTGAGAACGCGTACGCCGGCATCACGAACCTCGCGAACGAGGTCGCGCTGCAACAGTGCGCTCACACCCTCACGTGGGTGGAGGTTAGACTCGGTCCACAAACCTATCTCGACACCCTTTGAACGTGCATAGTCACCGAACTCCTTCAGGTTCTGTACGTTGCCCTCGAGTGTCTCGGTCTGGCCATAGCCTGCGCCGTAACCGTCATTGGGGAGGAACCAGCCAAGAGGCATGTCCTGTGAGAGGTAGCGGTCAACAGCCGCACGTGCCGAGAACTGGTAGTTGTTCTTCTCGCCGTTGAGCGACTCCTTTGTACCGCCGTTGTCGGTCTGGCTCTCCTTGTAACGCTTGCCGTCCTCGTAGAGCATGCCGTTGCCGTCAGTGCTTGGGGTCCAGTAGTCGCGGTTGTATGCGTTGAGGTGACCGATGTAGAAGCCGAACTTAGGCATCAGTACAGGGTTACCTGTCAACTGGTAGAAATCGTTGAGCAGTGCGATGCCGTCGTTGTTTACCATGAAGAATACGTCAAGGTAGTCGCTCTCGTGCATGAGAGTCACCTTGCCTGCCTCCTCGGCACCGAAGTTGTATGTACCCTTCCTGAATGTGTGCCACATGAAACCGTAGCCGTTTGATGACCAGAAGAAAGGCGCTGGTGAAGCCACGCCGCCGTCGGTCCAGCTGTTTGTGTTCTCGATTGCGATCTTCTTGCCTGCGTGTGAGAAACGTCCGTTCTGCACACCACCGCCGTAGAAGAACTCACCCTCGTTGCCCTTGAGTGTGATTGTGGTCTTTGAATTCTTGAAAAGCACTGGCTCGGCCTCCTCGAATGCCACCTTGCCTGTTGTGAGGTCAGTAACCTTTACCTGTCCTGTAGCCTTGCATACAGCAACCTCAACCTTTCCGGTTGTGATTGTGAATGTCTTGTCGGCCTCGTTCACGTTGAGCGCCGAAACCGCCTTACGTGGGTTGGCTACAAGAATCTGTGCCTCGGGATAGCCCTCCATTGGCTTGGGGTCGCGCACGATGCCGCCGTTGATGTCGCGGAACATGCGGAAAATGTTGTCGCCGTAGAAATCGAGAGTCACTCTCTGACCGTCGTTCAGGCGCAACTCAACTGTTGTGGGATTGATCTTCTCAATCGCGACAACACCAACAGCCTGCTCGCCGTCATTTGACGCGAAGGCCTGTGCAGGCATACCGGCTGCCAGCATTGCTGCCGACAAAAGGATTGCCTTGATGCTTTTTGGGGTAAATCTCATAGTTGTAGTTTTATAAATAGTTTATGTTTCTTTCAATTTCGTTGGTAACAATATCCACGATGCCGGATTCCGTAATTTATGTCATATCGACCGTATGGGAGATATCTCGTTGTAGACCACTTTAGAGATTCCTTATCGCTACGCTTTGTCGGGATGACAGGTTTGTCTGGTTTGGAAATTATGATGTGGTTATTGTCAATGTTATTACCGTTCTTGTGGCTTGCGCACGGCGCGCGCCACGTAATTTGCAAAATTAGTCAAAATATTATTAAAAATATAATTATAATTATTTTTAACGTATTTATAACATAAAAACCCGTCGCGCGAGGATAATTTTGGTGCCATACTGCTGTCATACACTTTTTTTGACGTATCTTCGCGCTCCGAAATCGATTTCACTATGATATACCCCCTGAATTTTGAGACAAGAATAGAGTTCGATGCCATCCGTCGCATGCTCATGGACGCCTGCCTTTGCCAGTTGGGCAGGGAGCGCGTCGAGGAGATGCAGTTCATGACCGACTTCACTGCAGTGGACACACGCCTTAACGAGGTGGTGGAGTTCGTGCGCATAATGCAGGTAGAGGATGGCTTCCCGTCCGATTTCTATTTCGATGTGCGTGAGCCGTTGTTGCGCATCCGCATCGAGGGTATGTACATGGGTGCCGAGGAGCTCTTTGCCCTTCGCCGTTCGCTCGATACCATAGGGCGCATCCTTGCACTGTTGCGTAAGCAGAGCGGTGACTCGGCCGACTGCGATGACAATCCTCTCTACCCGTCGCTGCGTGCACTTGCCGGCGACGTTGAGGCTTTCCCGCGCATAATACGTGACATCGATTCAATAATAGACAAGTTCGGAACGGTCAAGGACAGCGCGTCGCCGACTTTGGCACGCATACGCAGTGAGCTCTCGCGTACATCGGGAAGCATCTCCCGCACGCTCAACAGCATTCTGCGTCGTGCCCAGGCCGAGGGACTTGTGGAGAAGGACGCCTCGCCCACAATGCGCGACGGACGTCTTGTAATCCCCGTTGCGCCGGCACTCAAACGCAAGATGGGCGGTATCGTTCACGACGAGTCGGCCACCGGTAAGACCGTCTACATTGAACCGGCCGAGGTGGTAGAGGCCAACAACCGCATACGCGAGCTTG
The DNA here is from genome assembly GCA_017558165.1 of Bacteroidaceae bacterium. GTDB lineage: Bacteria > Bacteroidota > Bacteroidia > Bacteroidales > Bacteroidaceae > HGM04593. The sequence goes on along the minus strand of JAFYWE010000242.1, from coordinate 4,001 downwards.
AGGCCGAGGAGAAACGCGAGATTATAGCCATTCTCACTGCCTTTTCGGCCGAACTGCGCCCGCAGGTACCAGCACTGTTGCAGGCCTATGATTTCCTTGGCGAGATGGATTTCATCCGTGCCAAGGCCGACCTTGCAGTGCGCATCGACGCCCTTAAACCGGCGCTTGTCGACCGTCCTGTCATGGACTGGGGTGCGGCCTATCACCCGTTGCTCGAGCTCTCGTTGCGCAAGCACGGGCGCAAGATGTCGCCACTCGACATTGAACTCGACGGTGAGCGTCGCATCCTGCTCATCTCCGGCCCCAATGCCGGCGGTAAGTCGGTCTGTTTGAAGACTGCCGGCCTGTTGCAGTACATGCTCCAGTGCGGTCTTCTCATTCCCGTCCACGAGCGTAGCCGTGCGGGTCTTTTCAAGAGCCTTTTCATTGACATCGGTGACCAGCAGAGCATTGAGGATGACCTCAGTACCTACTCGAGCCACCTGCTCAACATGAAGCATACCCTCAAGAACTGCGACAGCCAGTCGCTCATCCTCATTGACGAGTTCGGTGGCGGAACCGAGCCACTCATAGGTGCGGCCATTGCCGAGGCTCTGCTCAAGCGTTTCAACGAGCGCGGTGCATTCGGTATCATCACCACGCACTACCAGAACCTCAAGCATTTTGCCGACTCTACACCCGGTATAGTAAACGGTGCCATGCTCTATGACCGTGGCGAGATGCGTCCTCTCTTCCAGTTGCAGATTGGTAACCCTGGTTCATCATTCGCTGTGGAAATCGCGCGTAAGATAGGCCTCCCCGAGGAGGTCATTGCCGACGCGTCGCAGATTGTGGGTAGCGACTACATACAGAGCGACAAGTACCTGCAGGATATCGTGCGCGACAAGCGCTACTGGGAGAGCAAGCGCAAGAACGTGCACCAGAAAGAGAAGGAACTCGATGACATGCTGGGTAAGGTACAGGAGCAGGGCGACGAGCTCAAGAAGAGCCGTAAGCAGATACTCAAGGAGGCACGCGAGGAGGCCGAGCGCCTGTTGCGTGAGGCTAATGCCAAGATTGAGAACACCATACGCACCATTGTAGAGGCCAAGGCCGAGAAGGAGCGCACACGCCAGGCGCGTCAGGAGCTGAGCGATTTCAGCAAGCAGCTCGAGGAACTCGCGAAGCAGAAACTGCAGATGCAGACCGACCGCGAGATGGCCAGGATACTTGCCCGTCAGGAGCGCAAGAAGAACGGTAAGAAAGAGAATCCGCGTTCACCACAGCAGGGTACAGCGGAGCACGCTCCAGCCAAGCCCAAGCTCCCCGATTTTGAGCCGGGCATGTATGTGCGTATCGATGGCCAGCAGACCGTCGGCGAGATAATGTCAATTGGTAAGGCCGGTGCGGTAGTGCGCTTCGGTGCCATCAAGTCAACCGTAGCCTTGAACAGGTTGCAGCCCGCCGAGGCTCCTAAGGCCGAGGTTCGCAAGGTGTCGTTCCTCACGAGCGAGACCCAGGACCAGCTGCACCAGAAACGTCTCAACTTCAAGTCCGATATTGACCTTCGCGGTATGCGTGGCGAGGAGGCCGTGCAGGCCGTTGGCTACTTCATTGACGATGCCGTAGTGTGCAACGTGCACCAGTTGCGTATACTCCACGGAACAGGTAACGGTATATTGCGCACTCTCATACGCCAGTATCTTAGCACCGTGCCTTTTGTCAAGAACTTTCACGATGAGCACGTGCAGTTCGGTGGCGCCGGAATCACTATTGTGAACCTGGAATAAAAGGTAAAAGCCGAGGTTTAATTAAACCGAGGGTTCCGTTTTGACAACACTCGCTTGTCGCGATCCGCAAGGCACGACTTCCAGCCGTGCTACTTGCGACCATCCGCTGCTCGCGTTATCGAAGCCTACGGCTTTCAGTTACTTGTTGCTATCGCGGTTGCAAGGAATATCAGCGAGAATATAAGCAACGTTACGGCTGTCTTGCCAAGCAAAGGGTTCAGTGCGGCGCCGGTGGCGCGTCTTAGGTAAAGCCAGTTCCTTATGTGCAAGGTAAGGTAAAGCGCTATTATCGGCAGTGCCCACAAGTGCAGCTTCATCCACACGGGGTACATTATTGCCATTGCGGTCATGCCCCATAACAGGTAACACCATCCCATTACGCATCGCCCGAATATTACTACCGTAGTCCTCTTGTTCACGGCCTTGTCATCGTCCATGTCCCTGTAGTTGTTCACCACCAGCACGTTTGCCGCAAGCAGTCCCACAGCCAATGAGGTGGGCAATGTAATGTAAAGGTTATTGAATGATCCTGTCTGCAGGTAACAGGTGAATGTCACGGGTACAATTCCAAAGAAAATTATTACGGCTACGTCGCCCAGACCGTGATGCGACAAAGGGTAAGGCCCTGCGCTGTAGCCCAGTGCGAACAGCATTATGGTAATGCCCACAAGTACAAGCCACCACGGGCCATAGAACAACATGAGGCATCCTATAACCGCTGCCGCCGACAGTGTGGCATATGTGGCACGCTTCATTGCAAGGGGCGATATCTCGCCCTCGGTCACTCCACGTCGGAACCCCTCGCGCCCCTTCTTGTCAATGCCGTTCCTGTAGTCGTAATACTCGTTGCCGAAGTTCGATGCTACCTGTGCCAACGCCGCGAACAACACGCACAGCAGTGCTGTCACAGTGTTGAACGAGCCTTGCAACAGAGCGCATCCGCAACCGCAGATGACACCCGCAAGGCTTACGGGCAATGTCCTCAGGCGCATGGCCTCAATCCATTTTCTCATAGCGCTTACGGTTTATGCGGCTGTTGCCGTCCTTCGCCTGATGACGTAGACATATACAAGCAGAATTACATTCATTAGCAGTGCGTATATTATTGCAGGCAATGCCATCTCACCGCTGTTGAATATCAGTGGCGATGAGGCTATGGCAATGGCCTGTGCCGCGTTCTGCATACCCACCTCAATAACAATTGTGCGCCTTGTTCCCGCATCGAAACAGCCCATACGCGACAATCCCGAACTGCAAAGCATGGCAAGCATTATGAGCATTGCGCCCGACAGGCCAAGGATTGCAAAGTTATCGGCAATCTCACGCCAATACTGCAGGAAGAAAACCGATGCCAGTGTCATCAGTGCCGGGAATGCCAACTTGCCAAGTACCTTGGCTGTCTTTGCGGCCGCCTCTGGCCTTAGCTTGCGGAACAGACTACCCGCCAACAGTGGTACAAACAGCAGTACAATGTTCTGCATAATCAGCTTGCCAATGGGCAAGTGGATATCGCAACCGCTTGTGCTGGAGACAAAATCCGTAACGAAAGCCATTATAACGGGCAGTGTAAAGAGAGTGATTATACTGCTTAATGCCGTCAAGGTTACCGACAGTGCCACGTCACCCTTCGCAAGCATCGAGAACACGTTCGATGAGCTGCCGCCAGGGCAACACGCCACCAACACCAGACCCATGAAATAGATGGGTGGCAGCCCCAGTGCCCACGCCACCGCAAAAGCAATCACCGGCAGAACAACTATCTGCCCTGCCATTCCAAGCAACACCGCCTTGGGCTTCCTTGCCACACCCGCAAACGCCTTGCGGTCAAGGTCAATGCCCAACAGGAACATCAGCACTATCAGTATGGGCATTACAATCCATATTGTATTCATAAGCGTAATTCTTTTTGTAAATATATCTGTGCGCAAATGTAAATCAAATATTTGGAAATTGTTCTCAAATTTGTATTTTTGCCTACGGCGAAGATGTTCCTTGCTCGTTGTAAAAACCAAAGCAAGCTTTGTTTCTCACTCGCTTTGGAACATCTTTGAAATATCAAATATACCTCGCTTTCATTGCGAATCTTTTCCGTAACGGTTGTGAATTGCTTTCAGATTGGTGTCTTTGGCATATCGAAAACTTGTAGCTTCCGTTTTGGTACTTATCATCGTTGTGACAAGTTTTAGACACTAAAAACAATCATTTAACACCAATGCATTAAGCAATCAATTT
>JAFYWE010000241.1 GCA_017558165.1 Bacteroidaceae bacterium | reverse complement strand
TGTTCTTGTTGCACCAGCCGAACAGCGGATCCTGCTCCCAGTTGAGAGAGTCTTCATAATATTTCTGCATCTGCCAACCACGGTACTTTGACTTGTCAGGCTCCTTTGCCGTCAGATAGAGGCGCAGGTATTCGCGGAAATAGGTAGCGAGACCCGATTTGTGGTCGGCTGAATGATAATCGAGAACAAGCGGCAACGCAGCCAAGGAGTCCTTTTCTTCGGCAGTTATATAGCCTGCCTTCTCCATCTGCATGAGCACCACGTTACGGCGGTCCCTAGTCTTCTCAGGACGGCGACGAGGATTATAGAGTGAAGAGTTCTTGCACATACCCACAAGAGTAGCAGCCTCTTCAATTGAAAGCTGGCTCGGTAACTTGCCGAAGTATACATTTGACGCACTCTTGATTCCTACCGCATTATTACCGAAATCATACTTATTCAGATAAAGGCTTATGATCTCCTCCTTTGTATACTGTTTCTCGAGCTGCACGGCAATCACCCACTCTATGGGCTTCTGTGTAGCACGTCCCATCTTACTTCCCGCAACCTCGGTATAAAGCAGCTTTGCCAACTGCTGGGTAATTGTACTACCACCACCGGCATTGGACTGTCTGAGAAGCACGGTCTTGAAAACGGCACGCAAGAGCGACCTGGCATCAATACCCGAATGGTTTGCGAAACGTACGTCCTCGGTAGCAATGAGTGCACGTATAAGGTTCGCCGAGATTGAGTCATACTCTACATACACACGGTTCTCCTGGCTTATCGACCAGGTTCCGAGCTCAACGCCATCGGCCGAGAACACCTGCGATGCGAACTTATATTCAGGATCGGCAAGTTCCCTCATGTCAGGTACATACCCGACCCACCCCTTAGCAACTGCAAAGAAGAAGAGGAATATCGCCAACAATCCGGCAAGGAAGGCTACCCACAGCCATACAAGTATCTTTTTCAGCATAAATATCGTTTTATCTTATATAACACAGGCCTTTCGCAGCACGGCACACAAGACAAGGAAGCCGGCTGCTGCAAGCCATAAATAATTGCAAAAATAATACAAATATTTCAAATAGAGGCAACCTTTCAACAAGCTTTATTTTTTTTAAAATAAATAATCCCGAAGATATTGTCAGACTGACAAGTTCTCGTTATCTTTGCAATAATTGCGTATTCAGGATGCGTATTGGCCGCAACTCACGACCCATCCCGAACCCCGCATTGACAGATAAGAAAACCAGGAAAAATATTGGACTATGAAAAGTAAAAGTTTGGTATCCATCAATGATCTCAGCCGTGAGAAGATACTCTCATTACTTGAGACTGCCGAGAAATTCGAGAAGAACCCCAACAGCAAGATCCTTGACGGTAGGGTCGTTGGTTCATTATTCTTTGAGCCATCGACACGTACACGCCTAAGCTTCGAGACCGCAGCGAACCGCCTTGGTGCACGCGTAATCGGCTTCAGCGACGCGGCCACAAGTTCGGCCAGCAAGGGCGAGACCCTCAAGGACACCATAATGATGGTATCAAGCTATGCCGATGTCATCGTGATGCGTCACCGCCTCGAGGGTGCTGCACGCTATGCAAGCGAGGTATCACCGGTTCCGGTAATCAACGCCGGCGACGGCGCCAACCAGCACCCGTCACAGACGATGCTTGACCTCTACTCCATCAAGAAGACACAGGGCACGCTCGAGGGACTGAACATTCACCTTGTCGGTGACCTCAAGTATGGCCGCACCGTACACTCATTGCTGCATGCAATGCGTCACTTCAAGCCGACATTCCATTTCATTGCCCCCGAGGAGCTCCACATGCCCGAGGAGTACCGTGTCTTCTGCCGCGAGAACAACATCCCGTTCACCGAGACCACTGAGTTCAGCGAGGATGTGATATCATCGGCCGATATCATATATATGACCCGCGTACAACGCGAGCGTTTCAGCGACCTAATGGAGTACGAAAAGGTAAAGAACTGCTATCGCCTGACAAACTCCATGCTCGCGAACACCAAGGAGAACCTGCGTATCCTCCACCCGCTGCCACGCGTGAACGAGATTGCGCACGACGTGGACGAGAACCCGAAGGCATACTATTTCCAGCAGGCACAGAACGGCCTCTACGTACGTGAGGCGCTTATCTGCGACGTACTTGACATAAACATCTAACAACAGGAACCATGAAAGAGAACAACAAGTATGCCATGCAGGTATCGGCGCTCTGCAACGGCACCGTAATAGACCATATACCAGCCGACAAGCTTTTCGCGGTAGTGAACCTGCTCGATATCCCTTCAATGACAAGTAATGTGACCATAGGTTACAACCTCGACAGCAAGAAGATAGGCAAGAAGGGACTTATAAAGGTTGCTGACGTATTCTTTACCGAGGAGGACTTGAGCAAGATTTCCGTGGTTGCCCCCAACGTGGTGATGAATACCATCCGCGACTATCAGGTAGTAGAGAAGCGCGAGGTAAAGTTGCCTAATGAATTGCACAACATAATCAAGTGCAACAACCTTAATTGTATCACCAACAACGAGCCAATGGCCACTCACTTCCACGTATCGAACAGGGAGGCGGGTACCCTCAAGTGCCGTTACTGCGAGAAGGAGGTAAACATAAACAACGTAGAACTGCTCTAAGATGAAACTCGACTGGAAACCGGGCACAATGATATACCCGTTGCCTGCCGTGCTCGTCACCTGTGGCGACTCGCCCGAGAACTACAACATGCTAACCGTGTCGTGGGTAGGAACTACATGTACCAACCCGGCGATGTGCTACATATCGGTGCGCCCCGAGAGACACTCCTACCCCATCATCAAGGAGAGCGGCGAGTTTGTCATCAACCTCACTACAGCAGAGATGGCACACGCTACCGACTGGTGCGGTGTACGCTCGGGAGCCGACTATGACAAGGCAAAGGAGACAGGGCTCACATACGGCCCGTCAAAGGTCGTAAAGGCACCTATCATAATGGAATCGCCATTGAGCATAGAGTGCCGCGTGAAGCAGGTGATCCCATTAGGCTCACACGACATGTTCCTTGCCGAAGTCGTGAACGTGCAGGCCGACGACCGCTATCTCAACCCCGAGACCGGCGAGTGGAACCTTGCCGCGGCAGACCCGCTGGTATACACACACGGAAAGTATTTCCATCTTGGCGAGTTCATCGGCAAGTTCGGCTGGAGCGTAAAGAAGAACAAGTAAGAAGTTGTTTAAATTTATGTCCTTGAAATTTTTATAGAACTTTTTTAGAGTGTTTTTTTATTTTTCAAAGGCACATAGCGGGCTATGTAACTGCGAAAAAGGGAAAAACAGGCAAAAAAGGGCATAAAAAGACAAGCACTTCTTGAGGATAATGTAAATAATATTTTTGAAAGAAATTTAAACAGCTTCTAAGAATTTACAGGAAGATGCGCAGTCTCATCATATGCATACTGCTGTTATTCCCCTTAAGCCTCGGTGCACAGGAGAGCGATAACAGAATATGGGTCAATGCAGGATTGAAGGTCGGATTCCAGGCAATCACCTACAACAACCCCACATTCGGCATTGACGGGTATACATATAACGAGAACACCATACAGAGCAACAAAATAGGCTACACCATCGCACCTTTCCTGCGCCTGTCGCGCGGACGTTTCTACATCCAGACAGAGGCAGCACTTGGAATAACCCGTCACAGTTTCGACTTTACTGACACACGCGAGGGAAGCATTGCTGGAATCACACCGAACATACCCATTTACGACCTCAGGACATACTGTCTGCAAGTCCCCATCCTGTTCGGATACAACTTTGTCATGCAGTCAAGCTACGGTATGAGTTTCTTTACAGGCCCGAAGACCAAGTTCATATTCACGGCACATGACAGACAGATGTTCAAACACTTTGCATATAACGATCTGGAAGAAGTCCTTGAGAAAAAGACATACTACTGGGGAGTCGGACTGGGAGTAAAGATCTACAATGTATTCTTTGATTTCGTATACGACCTTGGACTCACCGACCCATCCAAATTCATCCTCGCACCGAAAGTCAGGAAAGAGTTCAGCACAAAACGACGTGACAATATCCTGAGTTTCTCGGTAGGAATAATCTTCTGACATTATTTCACAATAAATCAGGGCTTTGACCGCATGGTCAAAGCCCTGATTCCATATATCAAGTACATCAATAAGCAAACAACGGGAACTCGGCCATTGTCTCGTTCACCTTGCTACGTACGGCCGCAATCACCTTCTCGTCCTCAGGTGCATTGAGCACGGTCTCAATCATCTCGGCAATGAATGGCATCATATCCTCCTTTACGCCACGTGTAGTTATTGCAGGTGTTCCAAGACGTATACCCGATGTCTGGAACGCACTGCGGCTGTCAAAAGGAACCATATTCTTGTTAGCTGTAATATCGGCCATCACAAGAGCCTTCTCTGCAACCTTACCTGTAAGGTCCGGGTACTTGCAACGCAAGTCAACGAGCATCGAGTGGTTATCGGTTCCACCTGACACTATACCGAATCCGCGGTCCATTAATTCCTGTGCAAGAGTGGCCGCATTCAGTTTCACCTGCGCCTGATACTCCTTGAACTCAGGCTGCAGAGCCTCGCCGAAAGCAACAGCCTTGGCCGCGATGACGTGCTCCAGCGGACCGCCCTGAATACCAGGGAACACAGCAGAATCGAGCAACTGCGACATCATCTTCACCTCGCCTTTTGGTGTTGTCTTGCCCCAAGGATTCGGAAAGTCCTTACCAAGGATGATGACACCGCCACGTGGACCGCGCAAGGTCTTGTGGGTAGTTGATGTCACC
>JAFYWE010000240.1 GCA_017558165.1 Bacteroidaceae bacterium | reverse complement strand
TGCAATCCTGGCCGGTTACAAGAGCCTGCATAACAATACCGATACCGATAGCAAGAAACGTGCAATACGAGCCATTGAGATCGAGGAGTACTATCTTACCTGTCCGGTAGAGGAACGCTCCTTCCCGCAAGTCAATGCGTTGGTGGTGGGCGTTTCGGTCGACCGCGAGGTGCGTCGTGAGAGAATAAGCCGCCGTCTGCGTGAGCGTCTAAAGGAGGGTATGGTCGATGAGGTGCGTTCGTTGCTTGACAGCGGCATTACGCCCGACCAGCTCATATATTATGGATTGGAGTATAAGTACCTTACGCTTTACCTTACGGGTGCGATGAAGTACGATGAGATGGTGCATGGCCTGGAGATTGCCATACACCAGTTCGCAAAGCGCCAGATGACCTGGTTCCGTGGAATGGAGAAGCGTGGCGTGGATATAAGGTGGATTGATGCATCGCAGGAGCGTGCGCAGTTGGTTGAACAGATAAAGGGGATGCTCTATGAGTGAGGCTATGAACAGGAACAGACACCGTTGGGGAATAATATACGCGCCAAAGGCAGGCGCGTTGCGTCCTATGAGGATGTGGCGCGAGATACGTGAGTATCTTGCCGAGAAGGGTGTGGAGTATGACTATATACAGTCCGAGAATTTCGATTCAATAGAGAGGCAGGCGCGTATGTTTGCCGATAACGGTTACGAGACCATTGTCGTGGCCGGTGGTGATGGTGCCTTGCAGGATGCCATAAACGGAATAATGTCATCACCTAACCGCTCGTCGGTGGTTCTGGGTATAATACCTCACGGTATTGCCAATGACTATTCGGGCTATTGGGGACTTGCATGTGACGATTATAAGGCCGCCATTGACTGCATAAGGACGCGAAGGATACGTAAGGTCGATGTGGGCTGCTGTATCTACAATGAGGAGGGCGCCGAGAAAAGGAGGCATTTCCTTAATGTCCTCAATATCGGCGTGTCGGCATATTTCGTGGAACTTGCCAATAAAAAGAGGACATTCTTCGCAAAGGCCGCGTATCGTGTGATAGGTTTCTTCCATCTGCTTTTCCGCAGGCAGAACTTCCACATGAAGTTCAGGCTCAACTGCCAGACCGTGGACAAGACGCTGATGATGCTCTTTGTGGGCAACTCGCGCGGTTATGGCATGACGCCGAGTGCGGTGCCTTATAATGGTTGGCTCGATGTGTCGGCCATACGAATGCCAAAGTTCCTTGGAATCCTCGAGGGCGTGCATATGCTCATGCGCCACAGAATACTCAATTTCAAGCTGATGGAGCCGTTCCGTACTACCGATATGGTAATTGAGGACGTAGGTGGTGCCGGTATGGGTATCGACGGCCGTCCGTTCAAGCCTACCTTCCCGTTGCATGTGGTGGTGGAGCCCGAGGCACTCAATTTGATAATTCCTTCAAAAATAAATAAAAGATTATGACTATCAGAGAACTGACATCTACTGAGAATTTTTTTCTTCTTGCAGGCCCTTGTGTCATTGAGGGTGAGGAGATGGCCATGAGAATAGCGGAGCGCATCGTGGAGATGACATCTGCCAGGGGTATACCTTACGTGTTCAAGGGATCGTACCGCAAGGCAAACCGCTCACGTCTTGATTCGTTCACCGGTATCGGTGACGAGAATGCGTTGCGCGTGTTGCGTAGGGTGCGCGAGACATTCAATATCCCTGTGGTTACCGATATCCACTCTGCCGAGGAGGCTGAGATGGCTGCCGAGTATGTCGATATCCTTCAGATTCCGGCATTCCTCTGCCGTCAGACCGACCTGCTTGTGGCTGCAGCAAAGACAGGCCGTATAGTGAACATAAAGAAAGGACAGTTCCTCTCTCCCGAGGCCATGAAGTTTGCTGCCGAAAAGGTGGTTTCAGAGGGTGGTGCGGGTAATGTGATGCTCACCGAGCGCGGTACCACATTCGGCTATCAGGATCTTGTCGTTGATTTCCGTGGTATTCCGCAGATGCGTACTTTCGGCTATCCTGTCGTTATGGATATCACTCACTCCCTGCAACAGCCAAACCAGACTGCGGGTGTTACCGGCGGTATGCCCCAGATGATCGAGACCATCGCGAAGGCTGCCATTGCCGTGGGTGCTGACGGTCTCTTCATCGAGACCCATGAGAACCCCGAGGTCGCAAAGAGTGATGGTGCCAACATGTTGCGCCTTGATCTTCTTGAGGGACTGCTTGACCGTCTGCTCAAGGTGAGGGCTGCAGTAAGATAATTCATATAAGATAGGGGCGCATGGATGTTATGCGCCCTTGCTTTTTGACGCAGATGATGAGAACCCTTTTCCTGTCTATGTTGCTGTTGCTGTCGACGCTGTCATTGTCGGCTGCTGAGTGCGATTCTGTTGCTGCAGCGGCAATGGAGTGTCTTTCGCGTGCCATGGCGACAGATAGGGTGAGCGGTGTCGAGGCTGTGCTCTATCTTAGGCAGCGGGTCGAGGTCGATAAGAAGAACCTGTTGGTGAACTTCTTTCCTGATATGACCCGCTTTGACAGGGGAGAGAACTCCTATTTGTCGGAATGTGTGTACCGTGTCAGTTCTGTTTACGGACGTCTGCCGCAAGTGCGTCTTCTCTCTTCGCTCTCGACCTTCGGACATGGTGACGGGTCGATGGACAGGGTCTGCTCATTTATGATTCCGCATTGTTATGGCGAACGCCTCCTTGAGGGTGAGTATCTGTCGCCATTGTATGCTACGAATTTCGGATATTATAGTTATACTGTTGACGATGCACATCTTGTTGAGGGGGAACTGCTGGTGAGGTTCGCATCGCGTTATGACAATATCCAGCTCTTTGAGGGTGGTGAGGTCGTGGTGGATGAGAGGGATTGGCTTCCTTTGAGAGTGTCATTGTATGGCTGGGATGAGCAAAGCAGTTTTGCCGTAACGTTCCATATGGGCAAGGAAGTCGGCAGGCGTTGTACGGTTGATTCTGTAGACCTGTCGATTGACTACGGTTTCTTGGGTAACAGGATGGAAATTACGGCTCAGGGAGTATTTGCTTATAGCGATGTCGTAAAGCGTGCCGATGTGGCATCCAGTCGGGATGGGTATGATATTACAGCGGTCGCAGATAGTCTGTCTTATGTTTTAGACAGCAGTGGCTTTGTTTTGGACTCATTGAGGAAACTTCCATTGAACCTGGCTGATTCGCTTTTCTATGCCTCCAGGAGGGATACGATTGTAGTAGGTGTCGAGGGGGTCTCTCCGTCTGACGTGGCTGATAAGGCTTGGGTGAAAAAAGTGCTGTGGCGTGTTGGTGATGAGGCTTTCAGCAGTCACACCCTTGCTTGGGGTGAGAGTGATTTGCGCATCTCTCCGCTTGTGAACCCATCCTGTCTGTCCTATAGCTCCAGCCGTGGTGTGGCCTACAGGTTTTCCATGAATTTCAGGATGCCTTTGTCTCCTGGGCTTCCCCTTGAACTCAAGCCGATGCTGGGGTATAGTTTCAAGCATGAGGAATTCTATTGGGGGGTGCGCGGTTCGTTGCCGTTCGCTCCGATGCGTCGTGGCCAGGTGTCGGTTGATGTGGGGCGCGGGAGCAGTGTGTACAGCAGTGATTTCCTGGGGTTGATAAAGAATGTTTCTCTTGATTCTTTACATTTTGACAAGCTTCCATTGCTCTATTACCGTGATTTTCATGTGAAGGCCAATGCGCGTATGGAGCTGCTTAACGGGTTTGAGGTCATGCTTGGAGCGAACTTCTACAAGCGCTCGCTCTATGGTGACATTGTGCATGAAACAGTGGATGGCGTGATGCCTAAAAGATGCTACAGGCAGTTCGCTCCCGATTTGTGCCTTGTGTGGCAACCTGGGATGTACTATTATTTCTCCAACGGGCGCAAGGTCAATGTGGGCTCCTTGGCTCCGCGTTTCGCTCTTGATGTAGAGCAGGGTGTAGGCGGTATCTTCGGGTCTCATGGTGTATATACACGTGCCGAGTTTGATGTGCAGCACAAGCAACGCCTTTCGCCGGGTGCCTCGCTCTATCTGCGTGCCGGTGTGGGAGGTTATTTCCGTACAAGGGATGTCTATTTTGTGGATTATGCTTTCCTCAAGGATAACCTGATGTCGCTTGACAAGGAGGATGAGGTGAGCGGGGTGTTCCAGCTGCTCGACAGGGAGTGGTATAATGCCGCAAAAAATTATTTACGTCTGAATGCTAGCTATGACTCTCCGTTGCTTTTCCTGCAAAGGGTGGTGCCACGTGCCCGCTTCATCAAGAATGAGACTCTCTATGCCGGAATACTCTTCATCTCGCATCTTTGCCCCTACTGGGAATGCGGTTATGGCGTGGAGACTCCATACGTCAATGTCGGTGCTTTCGTTGGCTTTGAGAAGGCTACATTCCATAAAATAGGT
>JAFYWE010000239.1 GCA_017558165.1 Bacteroidaceae bacterium | reverse complement strand
ACAATTTCAATGAGGATTACCGCACGCTGAAACAGGAGGTTCATAAGTTCGGTCTGTCAATACCGCCAATGGTAAATGCCTACATGGGGCTTTCGCCTACAATGAAGATTTTCGGTACTGCGGTGAACGTTGATTTCGGAAATGTAGAGGAGACAGGTCTGCTTATCGCTGTGGATGAGCTACGTGACGACAAGAGAATGCGATATATCGAGTCCTTTGCAAAGGAGAATCCGCATTTGATAAAGTTCACGTCAGGTGCCAACAAGGTCTTCTATATCCCGAGTGACAATAATTGAACAGGGTGATATACTGCTCCGGGAACATTCGCGTGCTTCCGGAGTTCTTTATTTATATTAAACGGAAATAATTATGAAAGTAGAGATAATTAACAAGTCAAAGCATCAGTTGCCAGCCTATGAGACAGCGCTTTCGGCAGGAATGGATCTCAGGGCCAATATCGACGCTCCAATCGAGCTACAGCCGTTGCAGCGTGCCCTTGTCCCCACAGGATTGTATATGGCCCTTCCAGCGGGATATGAGGCGCAGGTGCGTCCACGTAGCGGTCTTGCCGCGAAGAAAGGCGTGACTGTCTTGAACTCTCCGGGTACTATTGATGCCGATTATCGTGGTGAGGTGTGCGTGATACTTGTGAACCTTTCAAACGAGCCTTTTGTCATAAATGACGGTGAGCGTATTGCCCAGATGGTCATTGCCCGTCATGAGAAGGTGGAGTGGAGTTGTGTCGAGGTCCTCGGAGAGACCGAGCGTGGCGCGGGTGGCTTCGGACACACAGGCGTGTGATCCTTGCTGTATCCTAATGTCTTAGATATGGGTAGAATAGGAGTTCTCTTGACATTGCTTGTCACGTTCCTTTGTGCTGTCACTTCGCGTGCACAGGAACGGTCCGATGCCGTAGCACGTGAGCGTGCTGTGGATTATTTCTATCTTCAGGCAATATCGTTGCTTGAACAGGACAGTGTGGATGCCTGTTTCGAGATGCTTGAGCATTGCCGTGCCCTTGCACCCGAATCTTCGTCTGTGCTTTATGATTTGGCGCCGTTTTACCTTTATCTCGGCAAGGATTCTATAGCGCATTCCATGCTGGAGTATATTGTTGCCAAGGAACCCGACAACATAAAGTATGGCGAGGCTCTCATAAACTACTATGCCAAGGTCGATGACAGGCGCGCTGCCATTGCCCTCTATGAGAGGATGCTTCAGGCGGGCAACGCATCAAAGAGTGAAATCTACATGTCGCTCTATTCACTCTACAGCGAGGAGGGTGAGTATGGGAAGGCTGTTGAAGTGCTTGATAAACTAGAGAAGGTCGAGGGCAAAAACGAGATAATATCAATACACAGGGCCAACCTATTCCTTCAAATGCAGGACAGTACGCGTGCTCTGGCGGCCGTGCGTGACATGAAAAGGGACTTTCCCCACAACGTGCAGTACAATTCTTTGCTGGGGGACGTGTATGCCCTTTTCGGCGATGTCGAGAAATCCGAGAAAGTGTATCTCGAGGCCATCGCGAGTGATTCTATCGATACCTATTCCTTGGCGTCATTGAGTAATCTTTATCTCATCACCGACAGGGATTCCCTGTATTGTACGACTGTAGAAAAGCTCCTCAAGAGCGAGAAAGTAGATGCTGACCAACGCATATCCACTTTGCTTGAGTATATAGGCTATAAGGAGAGGAACGATTCCACATATTCCATGCGTTTCCTTCAGGAGCTCATGCAGTTGCCGTATGACAGGCTTGAAGTTTCAGAGGTGTATGTGCAGTATCTCCTTTATCGTAAGGAGTCGCCTGATGTCATAAAGCCCGTCCTTGAGAGCATAATTGCAATGGATCCCGAGAACCGACCTGCAATGTTGCAGTTGTTGGTATATGCGATTGAGGAGGATGACCGCGAGGAGGTTATCAGCCGTTGCGACAATGCGATACTTTATATTCCTGATATGCTTGAGCTCTATTACTACAAGGGTATGGCTACATATCTCTTGGAGCGCAAGGAGGAGGCAGCCGGTATCCTACAGCAGGGACTGGACCGCCGCAGTGAGGACTGTTCTACAGAACTCGTGGCGACGGTGTTCTCGTTCATGGGTGAGGTGTATCACGAACTTGATGATCTGGATCTCTGTACGGTGGCATATGACTCGGCATTGCTCTATAACCCGTCGGACATTACCGTCCTTAACAACTACGCCTATTATCTTGCACTTGAGGGTAGGGAACTTGAAAAGGCACTTGCTATGAGTGCAAGGACCATTGAGATGGAGCCCGATAATGCAATTTATGTCGATACTTACGCTTGGTTGCTATTCTGTCTCGGCAGGTATGAAGAGGCGAAGGCCTATGCCGAGAAACTCATAGGACTCAATTCTGAAATGAGCGCGGTAGAGTACCATCATTGTGGTGACATCTTTGCGAAATGCGGCGATATCGGTCGTGCTGTGGAGTATTGGACCCAGGCACAGAGAATGGGGGATGAATCAAAGATCCTTAAAAAGAAGATAAAACGACGTAAATACTATCCCGATGCGCGCAGCAAGTAATCATATTCTCTTATTACTGTTGATGTCGGTGCTGGTGGGTTGCTCTGCGCCTAAAGGTCTTGTCAAGGGCAATGGTATCAGTAGCTCGGAGGTTGCCGTCTTTTCGGCATTGCCGTCGTTTAACAGGGATGCCGGTTATTTGTCGGCCAATGTACGTATGACGGCCACGGTAAACGGCGAGTCGGCATCCACAAAGGGTAAGCTACGCATAAGGCGGGGTGAGGGCGTGCAGGTAAGCGCGACTGCTATGGGGCTTATGGAGGCCGCCTGTTTTGAATTCCTGCCCGATGTGGTACGTTTCATATACAAGATAGATAAGATATACGCCGAGTCGCCATATCGCGATGTCTCTTTCCTGCAAGGTACCGGTACCGACTATACGGTCCTTGAATCGCTTCTCATGAATGCCGTATTCTCGCAGGACGGTCGTCCGGTCCGCGAGGCCTTGCCTGGTATGGGCTGTGTCGACACCGGTGGATACATGACACTTGTAACATCAGGGCGTGGA
Organism: Bacteroidaceae bacterium; assembly: GCA_017558165.1. GTDB lineage: Bacteria > Bacteroidota > Bacteroidia > Bacteroidales > Bacteroidaceae > HGM04593. The sequence goes on along the minus strand of JAFYWE010000239.1, from coordinate 6,481 downwards.
CGCAGTGTGTACAGTTTCACTTTTGAGAAAAACAGCGGGAATCTCGTGAGGTGCGAGGGCAAGTATGCCGACGGAGGCCTGCTCGTGTGCTGTTATAGTGATTTTGTGGTTGTGGATGGTGTTCCATATCCGTCTGTCGTTGAACTTGAGTTTGATGGTGAGGGTAACAAGGCGTCTCTACTATTCAAGATGAGCGGTATCAAAAGCTCTGAATTCAAATTCTCTCCAAGAAGAGTGTCAGGTGCTTATGAAAGGGTGAGTCTTGAGGGGTTGCTGGATTCGGTGGGCGAGAGTGTAGAATGATTGATTTAATGCAAGAAAATCTTTTGCTATGAAAGAATACATTATACGAATAATATATATTCTCTTGTTGGCCGGCATCTTCGGTGTCGGGCAGGTACAGGCGCAGTCGGCTGCTATAAAGAACATGCGCAGTCAGGCTGCTGCACTCCGTGGCGAGATTGAGCAGAAAAAGAAAATCCTTCTTTCCGCCGAGCAGGATGTGAACGCCCAGTTGCGTAATCTCCGTATTGTGGAGTCGCAGATAAAGGACCAGAAAGTGCTTGTTGCACTGCTTAAGAATGAGGTCAGGGCTCTCGATAAGGATATACGGCAGATAAACGCTGATATTAAGAGGCAGGAGGAACGTGTGGCTCGTTCCCGTGCAGAATACGCCGAGGCTCTGCGCCGTTCCCGCAAGTACAGTAAGGCGAACAATAAACTGCATTTCCTTATGGAGTCCGAGGATTTCAGGACTCTGATACGCCGTTATCGTTATACTAATGAGTATATGGATGCGCACACTCGTCTGGCCGAGAGCCTTGAGGGGCAGATTGCAATCCTTGAAGGTAAGAAGGCTGAGCTTGAAACGGTGTTGGCGATGAAGAATGAGTCCTTGAAGGAGCAGGAGGCCGTGAGTGCCGACCTTGCAAGGTTGGGCAAGGAGCAGAGTTCTATCCTTGATAAGCTGAAAAAGCAGTCAAGCAAGGTCAAGGCCGAGATAAACAAAAAACAGCAGGAACTCAATAAGCTGAACAAGCGTATTGATGCCGAGATTGAACGCGTTTTGGCCGAGGAACGCGCCGCTAAGAAACGTGCCGAGGAGGCCGCGAAAAAGAAGAATGCCGCGTCGGGAAGCGGCTCTGGCAGCAAGAACTCATCCAATAAGGGCTCTGCATTCACTGATGATGCGGGTGTGGCCGAAATGACCGGTTCTTTCCTCAAGAACAAGAAGAAGATGCCTGTTCCCATTACAGGGCCATATCTTGTCGTTGATGAGTATGGAACCAAGAATGTAATCGAGGGCAAGGGTAACGTGCAGATAGACAATAAGGGTGTGGTTCTTGAGGGTAGTAAAGGTGCCCAGGCACGATGTATCTTTGACGGTCGTGTCACGGCTGTAGTGAATGACGGAAACTACCATTTTGTCCTAATACGTCATGGTGAGTATATATCGGTATACTGTAACATCGTGAATATGCGCGTCAGCGGTGGAGAGAAGGTCAAGGCCGGCGAGGTAATCGGTGACATTGGAATCGATGCCAAGTCCGGTACTCCAAGAATGCAGTTCCAGTTGCGCAAGGAGAAACAGACACTAAATCCGGCTGAATGGTTGAAACTGTAAATGCTCCGGGGAACTATCGGATAAATATTAAACAATAATGGCGACCAAACGGTCGCCATTATTGTTTATGTCATGTGGTGTGTCTACTTATCCAAGAACCCTCTTGAAACGTTCCATGAAGTCGCTTGCCTGCTCCATTGTAAGCGTGAGCGGTGGCAAAAGGCGGATGACATTCGTACCGCTTACGCCGGTGAAGACATGCTCCTCGAAGAGCAATCTGCGGCGAATCTCCTTGATTGGCTCCTCGAACTCGATGCCGATCATGAGTCCGCGTCCGCGAACCTCCTTTATGCCGTCAATCTTATTGAGCTCTTCCATCAGGTATTCTCCCACGCGGTTCACGTTCTCGAGCAGGTTCTCCTCCTCCATAACCTCAAGTACAGCCGCTGCAGCCACACAAGCGAGGTGGTTGCCTCCGAATGTTGTGCCGAGCTCGCCGTATACGGCCTGGAACTTAGGGCTGATGAGCACCACACCGATGGGGAAGCCGTTGCCTATTCCCTTGGCCTGTGTGATGATGTCCGGCTTGATTCCAGCCCATTGGTGCGCGAAGAACTTTCCGCTGCGTCCGCAACCGCTCTGTATCTCATCAAGGATGAGTGTGGTATCCGTTGCGTTACAAATCTCTTGTAGCTGTTGCAGGAACTCGCTGTCGGGGATTACTACTCCTCCAACGCCCTGTATGCCTTCTATGATGACTGCTGTCACGTCGCCTTTCTCAATCTCGGCGCGTACGCCCTCAATGTCACCGAGCTGCAGGTATGTGGTGTGCCCGTTAGCATTGATAGGTGCAATGATCTTGGGGTTGTCCGTAATCTCCACTGCAAGCGATGTGCGTCCGTGGAACGCCTTCTTGAATGCGATTACACGCTTCTTGCCGTTCTTGAACGATGACAGCTTCAGTGCATTCTCGTTGGCCTCGGCTCCCGAGTTGATGAAGAACAGGTTATAGTCCTCGTATCCGCTTATGCGTCCCAACTGCTCTGCCACATTCTGCTGCAGGGTGTTGATTACCGAATTCGAGTAAAAACCCAAAGTGGCAACCTGGTTGCTTATCTTCTCTACATACTTTGGGTGCGCGTGTCCAATCGATATCACGGCGTGTCCGCCGTAAAGGTCAAGGTACTCGGTTCCCTTGTCGTCCCACACCTTGCAACCCTCGCCCTTGACGATGTTGACGTCGAAGAGCGGATATACATCGTATAGCTTCATTCTCTTTTCCTTTTTTATCAGAATGCCGATGGCTTCAACTGCAGGCCAACTGTCTCGGCAAGGCCGAAGAGCAGGTTCATGTTGTGTATGGCCTGGCCGCTGGCACCCTTGAGCAGGTTGTCGATGATTGAGGTTATAAGCAGCTTGTTGCCGTGTTTCTCAAGGTGGATAAGACACTTGTTGGTGTTGATTACCTGCTTGAGGTCAAGAGGCGTGTTCACGATGTGTGTGAAAGAGTCACGGTCGTAGTAGCTCTCATAGAGCTTGTAGAGTGTCTCGATGTCGAGGTCGCACTTCACTACTATTGTCGCGAATATTCCACGTGCGAATCCACCACGGTAAGGGATGAAATCGATCTCGCCGTCATAGTCGGGCTGCAGCTGCTTAACGCTCTGCAGAATCTCGGGCAGATGCTGGTGCTCGAATGGCTTGTAGATGCTTATGTTATCGTTTCTCCAGCTGAAGTGTGTGGTTGTCTGTGGCTTCACGCCGGCACCGGTGCTACCTGTGATGGCGTTAACCGAGATGTCGCCCTTGAGAAGGTGTTCCTTTGCCAATGGCAGGAGTCCAAGCTCAATGCAGGTCGCGAAACAGCCTGGATTGGCTACGTAACGGCTCTTGCATGTGTTGCGGCGGTTCAGCTCGGGCAAACCGTAGATGAAATCGTGGTCGTTGCTCTTTATGCGGTAATCCATGGAGAGGTCAATGACCTTGAGTTCCTCAGGCAGGTCATGGCTGTCAAGGAACTTGCGTGTGTCGCCGTGCGCGGTGCAGAAGAAGAGGAGGTCTATCTCCTCGAACGGCATCTCGTCGGTGAATACAAGGTCTGTCTCGCCGTGCAATCCTGCGTGTACGTCTGTCACTGGATTACCGGCATTGCTGGTGCTGTGAATGAACTTTATCTCAACTTCGGGGTGTATGAGCAACAGGCGGATAAGTTCTCCCGCCGTGTAGCCTGCACCTCCAATAATTCCTACTCGTATCATATTTTATTTTAAAATTATATCTTCTCGTCGGGGTGGCTTGCGTAGTATGCGCGCAATGGGGTAGATGTAACCTTGATGAAGCCCTTTGCGTCCTCTGCTGTCCAGCCCTTCTGTACCTCGCCATACTCGCCGAGCTTGTTCTTCACAAGGTCGTTAGGTGAGTCAACACCTACAGTCTCGAAATGCTTTGGCATGAGCTTGAGTATGGCTGTACCTGTAACGTTGCGCTGTGAACTCTCGAGCATCGCCTCGATGTCACGCATCACAGGCTCAAGATACTGGCTCTCGTGGAGGAACATGCCGTACCAGTTGGCAACCTGATCCTTCCAGTACTGCTGCCACTTGCTCAATGTGTACTTCTCGAGGAACTTGTGTGCGGCGATGATGAGCATAGGTGCGGCGGCCTCGAAGCCCACGCGTCCCTTGATGCCGATGATTGTGTCACCGACGTGCATGTCGCGTCCGATGCCGTATGGGGCACCAATCTCCTCGACCTTCTGAATGGCCTTGATGGGGTCGTCGAAATTTTCGCCGTTCACGGCCTTGAGCTCGCCGTTCTCGAATGTGAGGTGAAGCTCCTCCTCGCCCTCCTTCTCAACCTGCTTCAGGTAAGCGCTGTCGGGCAAACCCTGCTTTGAGTCAAGAATCTCGCCACCGCAGATTGATGTTCCCCAAAGACCTACGTTGTATGAGTACTTGAGCTTTGCGAAGTCGGCCTTGAAACCGTGCTCGTTAAGGTAGTTGACCTCAAACTCGCGTGTGAGCGTCATGTCGCGTGTAAGCGTGATGATCTCAACGCCAGGTGCGCACACCAGGAATGTCATGTCAAAACGGATCTGGTCATTGCCGGCACCAGTAGAACCGTGCGCGATAGCGTCGGCACCGATCTCGTTGGCGTAACGTGCGATGGCAAGCGCCTGGAATATTCTCTCCGATGAAACAGAGATGGGGTATGTACCGTTGCGCAGTACATTACCATAGATCATATATCTGAGACTCTTGTCATAATACTCTCTTGTGACGTCAAGTGTGACGTACTCCTTTGCACCCAGCTTGTAGGCGTTCTCCTCGTTCTGCTTCAACTGCTCGGGGCTGAAACCGCCGGTATTGGCACACGCCGCGTATACCTCATAGCCTTTCTCCTTGGCCAGGTACATTACGGTGAATGATGTGTCGAGTCCACCGCTGAATGCTACAACAACTTTCTTCTTTTCCATATTATGTTGCAAATATAATCAATTATTATCATTTATCGTCATTTCTTCTGCTTTGCAGGGTCATAAAGCATTGCAGTACAGATGCAGTAGCGTCTGTCGGTGCGCATGAGCACGTCGTGGTTCACACAACCCTGGCAACCCTTCCAGAATGCCTCGTCATCGGTAAGCTCCGAGAACGGCACGGGAACGTAGCCCAGCTCGGTGTTGATCTTCATTACGGCTCCGCCACTGGTGAGTCCGAACAGCTTCGCATCGGGCCACATCTCGCGTGACAGCTTGAACGCCCTCTGCTTGATGCGGCGTGCAAGACCATGACCGCGGAACTTCTCCCTTACGATAAGTCCTGAGTTGGCGACATACTGCTTGTTGCCCCAGCTTTCGATGTAGCAGAATCCTGCAAATTCCTCTCCGGCTAGCGCAATGATGGCCTTGCCCTCTTTCATCTTCTGTGCCACATACTCGTGGGTGCGCTTTGCGATACCGGTACCGCGTACCTTTGCCGCAGCGCTTATTGTTTCGAGTATCTCGTCGACATACTTCTCGTGTGAGGCATTCGCGATGATGACCTCAATTCCGTCGTTGTATTCAATCTCTTCAATCATCTTCTACTTTTTTCAGATATTAGGTATAATGGTTCTCAAGGCTCTCAGCACAGCTGTGTGTGTCGTATTCTCGGCAATGATAAGCATCACTGTGTCATCGCCGGCTATTGTGCCGATGATCTCAGGAAGGTCATAGTTGTCTATGTGGTATGCAAGCGTACTCGCGTAGCTTGGCTTGGTGTGTATGACGGCGATGTTGCCCGAGAACTTTATTGACAGATAACCGTTTGTCTCCTGCTGTACGGCTGCCGGGCGTGTCTCGCCGTGCTCTCCTTCGTGGCGGTACTGTTGCGGACGGGTAAGCACATATCTGTATCGGCCCTGTACGCCTACGGTCTTTACCACGCGCAGCTGGTGCAGGTCGCGCGACAGCGTTGCCTGTGTGAGCTTGAAGCCCTCCTTTGCAAGTTCGCTCAAAAGCTCTTCCTGGCTGCCTATCTCCTGGGTTGACAAAATCAGGCGTATGGCGTCAAGACGTGAATTTTTTACCTTCATAATTGCATATTTATTCTTTGAGGTTGCAAAAGTAGGTATATTTAAACGAATATCCTTGCATTATTATAACTTTTTGCGGAATTTAGATGAAAAAAGTAAAAAATATGCAACGATTCTGTGTCGTTGCATATTTTTTGAAAGAAATGGTGTGCAGAACTGTGTCTGACATGTATTCTTAGAAGCTGTTTAAATTTATATCGTTAAGTTTTTATAGAGCAAAAATAGGGTGTTTTATTATTTTTTGTAGGGCGCGTAGCGGGCTACGTAACCGAGAAAAAGAAGAAAACAGACATTTTTGAATATAAAAAACAACGAAACAGCGACTTATAGTATAAGAAAAACTTT
>JAFYWE010000238.1 GCA_017558165.1 Bacteroidaceae bacterium | reverse complement strand
TTGCCCCATGGATTAGGGAAATCCTTACCAAGGATGATGACACCGCCACGTGGACCGCGCAAGGTCTTGTGGGTAGTTGATGTCACCACATGCGCATACTTCACAGGATTGTCAAGCAAACCAGCCGCAATGAGACCTGCAGGATGAGCCATATCGACCATGAGAATGGCACCCACCTTGTCAGCAATCTCACGCATACGTTTGTAATCCCACTCGCGCGAATAGGCTGAGCCACCACCGATAATCATCTTGGGTTTCTCGCGCAGCGCGACCTCCTCCATCTGGTCATAGTCTACGCGTCCGGTCTCGGGGTTGAGGTTATATTCACATGGAGTATATATGAGACCCGATGTATTCACAGCCGAACCGTGTGAGAGGTGACCACCGTGTGCAAGGTTCAATCCCATGAACTTGTCACCAGGGTTGAGCACGGCAAGGAACACTGCCGCATTGGCCTGCGCACCTGAGTGTGGCTGAACATTCACCCACTCGGCATCATAAAGCTCTTTAAGACGCTCACGCGCAATGTCCTCTACAATGTCAACCACCTCACAACCACCGTAATAGCGCTTGCCGGGATAACCCTCGGCATATTTGTTGGTAAGCACGGAACCCATGGCCTGCATCACCTCGTTGCTCACGAAGTTCTCCGATGCAATGAGCTCGATACCCTTCAACTGACGACGGTACTCAGTCTCAATGAGCTGGAAAATATGTCTGTCCCTTTTCATAGTCAATAGATTTTTAAGTAAGTTATTTTCAAGTTGTCTGAATTAATTACATGTTTATGCTTGCGAAGATATAAAAATGTTTCATATTTAAATAAATTTATCCTATTTTTGTATAGTTTGATGTAGAGTGTACCACTGCGTACACTTGCCACACCAAGAATTCATATTATTATTAACCATAATCCTAACAGTATGAAAAAGACATTTTTAGGAGCGCTGTTCGTATGCTCGGCCCTGCTTTCTTGTACAGGTCCACAAGCACCGACAGCAAATTACCAGGTAATTCCGCTCCCACAGGAGATCGTTGAGGAGGCCGGTGACGGCTTTGTCATCAACGGCAAGACAACAATCGTGTACAACGGTGACGAGAAGATGAAGCGCAACGCAGAGTTGCTTGCAGAGTATGTAAAGGAGAGCGTCGGTCTTGACCTTCAGGTTGTAGAGGGTGACGTGAACGTACAGAACGCCATCATGCTCAGCATCGGCAACGCCCCTGAGAATGAGGAGGCATACAGCATGTCTGTCACAAAGGACGGCATCGAGATTGTATCTGCTGCCCCTGCCGGTGTATTCTACGGTATCCAGACACTGCGCAAGTCATTGCCTGTAGGTGATACAGACAAGGTTGTGATGCCTGCAGTCACCATCAACGACAGCCCACGCTTCTCATACCGTGGTGCACACCTCGACGTATCACGTCACTACTTCACCACAGACTCAATCAAGCGCTTCATCGACATGCTTGCGCTCCACAACCTCAACCGCTTCCACTGGCACCTCACCGATGACCAGGGCTGGCGCATCGAGATCAAGAAGTACCCTGAGCTCACAACAATCTCGGCACAGCGTGACGAGACTGTAATCGGCAAGAACAGCGGTAACTACGACGGCAAGCACTACGGTCCTTTCTTCTACACACAGGACGAGTGCCGCGAGATCGTTGAGTATGCAGCAGAGCGTCACATCACAGTAATCCCTGAGATTGACCTCCCTGGCCACATGCAGGCCGCCCTTGCTGCTTACCCACAGTACGGTTGTACCGGCGGTCCATACGAGGTATGGAAGATGTGGGGTGTATCGGACCACGTGCTCTGCGCGGGTAACGATGCGACACTCGCATTCATCGACGACGTTCTCAGCGAGGTTATCGAGGTATTCCCATCAGAGTACATCCACATCGGTGGCGACGAGTGCCCAAAGACACAGTGGGAGAAGTGCCCTAAGTGTCAGGCACGCATAAAGGCCTTGGGCATCAAGGGCGATGACAAGCACAGCGCCGAGATGTACTTGCAGAGCTTCGTGATCAACCACGCCGAGAAGTTCCTCAACAGCAAGGGACGCCAGATTATCGGTTGGGACGAGATTCTCGAGGGCGGTCTTGCACCTAACGCCACAGTTCACTCATGGCGCGGTGTCGAGGGCGGTATCGAGGCTGCAAAGCAGGGTCACGACTGTATCATGTCACCTACAACATTCATGTACTTCGACTACTACCAGACAAAGTATACCGACAACGAGCCTTTGGCTATCGGCGGCTACGTACCTGTAGAGAAGGTCTACTCATTCGAGCCTATCAGCGACACACTTGCGGTTGAAGTACAGAAGCACATCATCGGTGTACAGGCAAACCTGTGGACAGAGTATGTACCTACATACAGCCATGTCGAGTATATGGAGATGCCACGTATCGCAGCCCTCTGCGAGGTACAGTGGTGCAAGCCCGAGAACAAGGACTTCAACGACTTCAAACAGCGTCTGTTGCCACTCATCAAGCTCTATGACAAGAAGCAGTACAACTATGCAAAGCACCTTCTTGACATTGAGGAGGAGTTCAGTATCGACGTTGAGAAAGGCGCCGTTGTAGCCACTTTCAAGACACTTGACAACTCACCTGTATATTACACACTCGACGGCAGCGAGCCAACTGTAAAGTCACAGCTGTACAAGGCTCCAATCGAAATCAAGGAGGCATGCACAATCAAGGCAAAGGGCATCGGCGAGCGTGGCGAGACACGTGTATTCAGCGAGGAGATCTCATTCAGCAAGGCTACTGCAAAACCAATCAAGCTTCTCCAGCCAATCCACAGAAACTACACCTTCAAGGGCGACGTCACACTCGTTGACGGTCTCAAGGGTAACCCCAACTACCGCACAGGCCGCTGGTTGGGATTCTGCGGTACAGACCTCGAGGCTGTAATCGACCTCAAGAACGAGGAGGAGATCAGCTATGTCAAGTTCAACACAAGCGTTGACATGGGCGACTGGGTATTCGACGTATTGGGTATTACTGTATCAGTATCAAATGACGGTGAAAACTTCACCGACGTGTTCGACCAGGCATACCCCGACCTCACAGCCCAGGACGAGAACAAGATCTACGAGCACAAGGTAGAGTTCGAGCCAGTAAAGGCACGTTACGTGAAGATCAAGGCGTTGTCCGACCGCGACATGCCAGAGTGGCACGGCGGCAAGGGCTACCCAGCATTCATCTTCGTTGACGAGTTGGAGATCAACTGATAAACATAAGACACTATACAAAGATGCCTTGCACGGTGGTGCAAGGCATCTTTGTTGATTATAACATTTATCAAAGGAATGTTATTCTGAGTGAAGTGAAGAATCTCAAGAACACACAAAGGAAAGTGCTGCATTTCACTTTCTCACGAAACTTGTGGATATCGGCTCCTCCCTTTCAGGCCGCTCCACTCCATCGGCATTCAGTGCCTTAAGCATCCAGGCCATATTGCGTGCAAGGGTACGCATGGTCTGCAATCCTTCGGCATCCTGCTCGGCATCACCCGGCATGAGACCATGCACGCTGTTCCAGTACCGAGACGGAACAACAGGCATGTTGCTTATGGTGAAATATTTGTTCAAACGGTCAAACGTAGCGCTCGCACCACCACGACGGCACACGGCAACGGCAGCGGCCGGTTTGTACTGCAAATGCTGCTTGCTCGAGAAGAACAACCTGTCAAGCAACGCACAGAGCGAACCGTTAGGCCCGGCATAATACACCGGCGAACCTACTATAAGACCATCGGCACTCTCTATCTTCTCACGCACTGTCACGTATGGTGTGTCATTGAACACACAACGTCCCAATCCCTTGCATCGGAAGCAGGCAATACACCCCTGCACCGCCACGGGACCAATATGTACAATCTCACTCTCAACACCCAACGACTCAAGTGTTGTGGCAACCTCCGTCAATGCACGGAAAGTGTTTCCCGCCTTACGCGGGCTACCGTTTATAAGCAATACTTTCATATATATAAATCCATTATATCAATCGATAAACCTCACCTTACCGAAATCACGTGGCTTGGCCTTTGGCGCCTCATCGGGGTAACCGAAAGCGATACACAGGCAAAGCTCATACCCGTCGCTGAAACCAAGCTTTGAGAGTACCCTATCCTTTTCGGGACTGTCAAGGATAAAGCGCACCGGGCCGCCCAGGCACACGGAACCCACGCCAAGCGAATTGGCCGACAGCATCATGTTCTCGGCAAGCAGGCCACAGTCAATTGTAGAGAAGTCATACGAGTTGTCACGTGCAATGAACACCCATACGGGAGCATTATAGAAACTACCGGCAGCACGCTCCCCGCCCGAAAGAGCCATAACCTCCTTAATCTCGTTCTGGAATTCACGGTTCTCCACAACACGCACCTCCCACGACTGCTTGCCCTTACCATTTGGAGCATTTATGCCACACAAAGCAATCCTCTCCATCACCTCACGCGCAACAGGCACGTCCTTGTACTTGCGTATACTGCGACGCGACATTATGTTATCTATGACCACATTCGCACCGCACTCATCAGTGCTGACGTTCTCACCGGCCACACACTCACAGGCACCTGTGGTGCAATCATCACTGCAGGATGCCACCTGCACACCTCCGTTACCACACGATGCCATGGCCATCAACGACAGGCCACACGCTATAGTCCTGATATATCCCATACAATCATTCATTTATTATTCCAGCGCTAAGACAACAACCTTTTGCCCTATAACAACGGATATTTGGATAAATATTTTTGTTTTGCGATAATATAGGTGTTGACCCAAAAGTAGTTTGTCATTCTATACCTTTCAAGTAGCAATATGCCGAAAAGTTTGTAGAGATACAACCATATCATAAAAATCGGGTATTTTAATCAGACAAAAGGACATAAGGCAGTGCTACAAGGTGAAGGTATCGCGTATAGGACCATGCGATACGGATAAATGCCAACCGGATGAAATGAAAAATATATTCTTCAATTTCTACCGATTGGCATTCACTATACAAGGGAAT
>JAFYWE010000027.1 GCA_017558165.1 Bacteroidaceae bacterium | reverse complement strand
CCTTGTCTACAGCGGGCCGATGGTACTGCAAACGTTTGTGTGGATTGCTTATTGACACTTTATGAAGGAATTTCGGTTAATACCGAGGCTCTCTTTTCTTTGTTGTATGCCGTTAATCCCCCTTGTCTGCAGCGGGCCGATGGTACTGCAAACGTTTCTGGTAGAATACTACCATTACTTTTATAAGAAGGAGTTTAGCTAATGCTAAGGCTCCTTTCGGCAGGACCAGATGTCTGTATCGCTAGCTGTCCGGTTTTTTATACAGTTTCTTTCTTGAATAATACAATGTTTTATTAATTTTGCGTTATAACAATGGGGTTACATGCCCGCGAGTATTGTAATGACAAGTAAAAACAGATTATAATGAAAGATTTCTTTAAGGTTGTGCTTGCCTGTACGGTAAGTATCGTTGTTGTTGGTGTCATGTTGCCCATCTTTGGAATTGTATCTCTTGTAAGTGCCGTGTCATCGGAAAACGGCAGTGTAATAAAGGAGAATTCTGTGCTTTTCCTTGACCTTGAAGGCGTGCTTGAGGAGCGTGCCCAGGAGATGCCTTTCGCATCAGTCATGGGCGACGCCTTCCAGACATATGGCCTTGATGATATCCTGGCATCAATAAAGAAGGCCATGGTGGATAAGAATATCAAAGGTATATATCTGCAGGCCGGAATGATGGAGGCCGAGGCAGCTTCGCTTGAGGAGATACGCGGTGAGCTTGCTACGTTCAAGGAGAGCGGTAAGTTCGTGGTTGCCTACGGCGACCAGTACTCGCAGGGAATGTACTACCTTGCCTCTGTTGCCGACAAGGTCATTGTGAACCCGTCGGGCAGCATTGCATGGCACGGACTTTCGTCGCAGCCTATCTTCTTTACCAATGTGCTTGAGAAGTTGGGCATAGAGATGCAGATATTCAAGGTGGGTACATACAAGTCGGCCGTGGAGCCTTTCATCGCTACCGAGATGAGCGATGCCAACCGTGAGCAGGTTACTGAGTACATGAACTCTGTATGGGGGGATATGATTGCTGCCGTGTCGGCATCACGCGGTATCTCGGTTGATAAACTCAATGAGTATGCCGACAGGTCTATGGATTTGCGCCAGGCACGTGAGTATGTTGAGTGTGGCCTTGCAGATACGCTCCTCTACAAGGATGGCGTGCTTGATTATCTCAAGAGCCTTACTGGTGTGGGGACTGATGACAAACTTTCTCTTGTGAGGGTCAAGGATATCAAGGAGAACTTGAAAGCTGAGGGCATTCTTGCCGACCTTTACGACAGTAAGGTTGCCGTATACTATGCTTTCGGTGAGATTGACAGCTCGACTTCAGCCGATGAGGGTATTAACTCAGAGAAGGTCACCAAGGAACTGCGCGAACTGCGTGAGGATGAGAGCGTGAAGGCTGTAGTGCTGCGTGTGAACTCTCCCGGTGGCAGCGCCTACGGATCGGAGCAGATATGGCGCGAGGTGTGTCTGCTCAAGGCTGTCAAGCCTGTCGTTGTCTCAATGGGCGACTATGCGGCGTCGGGCGGTTATTATATCTCATGTGCGGCTGACCGCATTGTGGCTAACAGTACCACCCTTACCGGCTCTATCGGTATCTTCGGCATGATACCTTCGGTTGAGAAACTGCTGAATGACAAGCTTGGCCTCGAGTTCGATTTAGTAAAGACCAATAAGCTTGCCGATATGGGTACGCTCACACGTCCTTTCAACGACGCCGAGAAGGCTATCATGCAGGAATATATAGAGGAGGGTTACAAACTCTTTCTCAAACGTTGTGCCGACGGCCGTGGCATGAGTGTCGAGGATATTGACAAGATTGGTCAGGGCCGCGTTTGGACCGGTAGCAAGGCTGTGGAGCTTGGTCTTGTCGATGAAATCGGTGACCTTGACAAGGCTATTGACATTGCTGCTCTGCTGGCCGAGGTTGAGGAATATGAGGTGGTTTCATATCCGGCCGAGAGTGATTTCATGACAAAGCTTCTTGACGAGGATAAGGGTGAGTATCTTGAGACTATGGCGCAGAAGACTTTGGGTGATTATTACAGGAGTGTAAGGTTCATACGTAACATCCGGAATTGCCACCCTGTGCAGGCGCGTATGCCTTTTGAACTGAATATCAGATAAGTCTCCATGCTTGGATGACTTGTCGCATGTGAATTGCCGTTGACGGCATTAAAAAAGTATTATGAATCGCTTGATAAAGACAATATTCCTGTTCTTGTTCGTTTTCAGTGCCGTGTCACTCTCTGCACAGAACCTGAAGCAGGCACCAGCCTTCAAGGCCGGTGAGACCTTGAAATGTAATTTATATTTCAACTGGAACTTCATATGGGTGAAGGTGGGTGATGCAAAGCTTACGATTACCGACACCTTGTACAATGGGCAGAAGGCCAAGTGCATGAAGCTGCTCAGCACAACAAACAAACGTGCCGATTCGTTCTTCCGTATGAGAGACACGCTCATGACCGTCTTTACCGATGACTGCAAGCCTCTCTATTTCCGCAAGGCATCGGTCGAGGGCAAGAAGTACCGTCTGAATCAGGTATGGTACAGGTATCTCGATGACTCAAAGGTCAATGTATCGCAGTATTATCGTTATAATGACGAGGAACCCAAATATAAGGAGGAGGTGGTTGACGGGCCCATATATGACATGATGAGCCTGCTTGCCTATGCCCGTACGCTTGATTTCACGTCGCTGAAGCCGGGAACACGCCTCACGTTTCCTGTTGCGTCTGGCAAGCGCATCGAGCAGCAGCATCTTGTCTACCGTGGAAAGAAACGCACTAAGTCCGATGAGGGGAAGGAGTATGACTGCTTCCGTGTCTCCTTGATAACCGAGGAGGACGGTGAAGAGGAGGAGATAGTGAACTTCCACGTTACCGATGACGGAAACCATCTGCCCATCCTGCTTGACCTTGTGCTCAATTTCGGTTCGGCGAAGTCCCGTCTTTATCATATGGACGGTGTTCTGTACCCTGTTACGTCGGTAGTCAAGTAATTCATTAAACATTGAGTCATTCCATGATTACCCGTTGTTATCTTGAAATCACGAACATCTGCAATCTTGACTGCATCTTCTGTCCTAAGACAGAGCGTGTCAAGCGCACTCTCACGCCCGAGGAATTTGACCGTCTTACCGAACGCTTGCGCGGTGAGGTGAAGTTCCTCTATTTCCATCTTATGGGTGAGCCGTTCCTTCATAAACACCTGCCACATTTCATTGCTGTGGCACGTGAAAAGGGATTCATACCCGTGCTGACCACAAACGGAACGCTTCTTGACAAGGCACAGGCCGTGATAGAGGCCGCCCCGCATAAGGTGCAGATATCACTGCATTCGCACGAGGGCAATGCCAAAGATAACCTTGAGGGGTATGTGGACAGTGTCATGCGCTTTACCAAGGAGGCTGCAGCGCGTGGGGTAGTGGTCGTGTTGCGTCTGTGGAACCAGGGTGGTTATGACAGCACCAATGAACGCCTGGTAGATCTTGTGGCACAGCATCTGCCACGTCCGTGGAGCGAGCGTTACTATGGCTGGCGCCTGACCGACAATGTGTATCTAGAGTATGACCGCATGTTCGAGTGGCCTGACAGCAATGGTCAGGAGTATGCCTGTGAAGAGGCTTTCTGTTACGCCCTGCGCAACCAGATCGGTGTGCTCTGCGATGGTACCGTCGTACCATGCTGTCTTGACCACAACGGTGATATCCCCCTTGGCAACCTCTTTGAGCAATCGCTTGATGAGATACTCTCCTCGCCGCGTGCAAAGGCCATGTATGACGGCTTTACGCGTCACGAGGCCG
Source organism: Bacteroidaceae bacterium (assembly GCA_017558165.1). GTDB lineage: Bacteria > Bacteroidota > Bacteroidia > Bacteroidales > Bacteroidaceae > HGM04593. The sequence goes on along the minus strand of JAFYWE010000027.1, from coordinate 10,256 downwards.
TTGAACCGCTATGCCGCCGTTGCGGTTATATGGCCGTAACGAAGAGATTCAGAAAATGATATCTATGCAATATTCAACATTAAAGGCGAGCCCATTGGGCCCGCCTTTAATGTTGAATGTCATCTTTCACCTTATACATATCATATCAGTTTGGTTATGACGTCCTGATATTTGCGTGATATCGGTATCGTGTCGCAGTCAGGGCGGTTAAGCTCTGCCACAATTATCCCAGCGCTGTTCTTGTGTACTATCTTTATGTAGGCCGGGTTGATGAAATATGACCTATGACAACGCACGAGCCCACGTTTTGTAAGAGTTCCTTCCAGGGCTTTCATCGATGAACGTAATGTGAATTTCCTGTTCTTCTCCTGGTCAAGATAGTATATGTGGACATAATTCTCTTCCGATTTTATGAACATCACGGCTTCACGTGCTATGACAAGACGTAGTTTCTTGTATTCATCATAGAATCGTATGAGTGAATTCTCGTCCGGGGTATTGTCCATCAGTATGTTCCTTGTGCTGATCTCATGTTTCAGCCACAGAAATGTGTATGGATAGATGAGTGTAGAGACTATCAGTATTATGGATGTGCCGGCCACTTCAAAGAACGAAACCGATTCCTGCAGCATCAGCGTGATGTACAGCGATGAGAATAGGGCAACTATTATCATCTCTGCAAAGCACCAGGTGAAATACACCTGTGTGGAGATTCTCTTTTTCCTGCCGGTCAGGTACAGGCATCCTCGTGTGATGAAAGTAGAGACCAGTACAATGCAGAAAAGTATTGTCGCATTGAAAGTAAAGCCGGCATGCTCCATATTAAGGAGTGTGTGTATGTTGTACGGCTTGTAGAAGGTAATGAAAAAGAGAAAGAACAGCGAGATTATCAGTGTGTGGACAATGACCTGAATCCCTTCCGTTATCTTGTTATGTGCACTCATGTTTGTACCGCTTCTGTTGGGACAAAGGTACGAAAAATATGTCAAACGTCCCTAAAAACAGCATTTAATCCCTGTATGTTGCTAAAATTTAACAAAACGCTTGTCCCTATAACTGTTTTTTCCTGACGTTACGGACATGACGTAACTTTGCCGCCGGAACAAAAAACATATATGATGAAAAGAATTAATATTGCGGCATTGGGTGACTCCTTGACCAGGGGAGTCGTGTTGAATAATGAAAACAGGTATTCGGTACTAAAGGGTTCCTTTATTGATATTATCAGTGACAGGCTTAATTTGTGTGTAAAGAACTACGCTAAATTCGGATGTACTATAGAGTTCGGTCACAGCGTGATCGACCGTCACTCTTCTGAGATTTCCGCGGCCGATGTGACATTCCTTGAGTTCGGCGGCAATGATTGTGATTTCAACTGGAAGATGATTGCCGATGAACCGGCATCGGACCACACTCCCAAGACTGTGCTCGACTCCTTCAAGGAACAGTTTGTCTCACTTATTGAAAGAGTACGTAAATTAGGCTCCAGACCAGTAATTCTCTCTTTGCCTCCTGTCGATTCAAACGCTTATTTCTCATTTATCAGCCGTTTCATGAATGATGAGCAGAAATCGAACGTATTGAGGTGGCTTGAGGGTATCGGTGGGGATGTAAACATCATCACCCGCTGGCATGAGACCTACAATAGGGTCTTGTTCGAGATATCGGAATTTACGCACACGCCTATAATAGACATTACCACTCCTTTCGAGAAATATGACGGGGATTCCATGTTGCTTATGTGCAGTGACGGCATACACCCCAATGCCTATGGCCATGAATTGATAGCAGACTCCATTGTCGGAAATATCAATGGTAACGGGAGTTATGGTATGAACTCCAGTCTTGTCTGCGGATGGGTGTGACGGCTGGTGTCACATCGGGTATATATACAGCAAAAGAGCCGGGCAATGCCGGCTCTTTTGCTGTATGTGTAAGAATCAGTTCGGCAATGTGATGCTGTTGAACTGTGTTATTGAACTTGATGTGTGCTCGCGCTTGATGATGGCCTTCATCTCCTTTACAATCTCAGGGTACTTCGATGCAAGGTTGTTGTCCTCGTGTGTATCGCTCACAAGGTCATAGAGGTAGCATGTGCCGTTCTGCACGACAAGTTTCCTGGCCTTGTATGCCTATTTTTTCCTGAAGTAGTCGTTGTGCATCTTTATCACGAACACTATGCAACTGCAGGTGCAGGTGACGGCGTTGGTCACGAACATGGACCATATCACGCCCTGCTTGTGCAACAGTCCCTGCAGCATGAAGGCGAATGCGCCAATAGCCATCATCAGGAACGTTGGCAGTGCAATGCCGTCGGTGTTGCGTGTGCGTATTGTGGTTATTGCCTGGGGCAGATAACCCAGAATCATTCCGGCACTTGCAACGTACCCGCATATTGTGTAAAGAGTCTCCTGGTCCATAGTCGTTTTTCTTCTATAACAACAGCGGGGTTGTTATGGTTGGGTGTCGTGGCAAAAGAGTCTTACTCCTTCACGAATTTCATCATTGCCCAGTTGTCGTTCTCGGCATAGTCAAGGTAACGCAAGCCGTGGCGTGCAGCCTCCTCCTTCAGAACCTCCATGTCCTCGGTGTAGAAGCCGCTGATGAAAATCTGCGAGCCTGTGTGCATGCAACGCACATAGTTTACCATGTCCATCAACAGGATGTTGCGGTTGATGTTGGCGATAACATAGTCAAAGCTGTCGCTCTCCTTTATCGCATCGGCACCGCCAAGGCGTACCTCAATGTCGGGTGTGCCGTTCAGCGCCACATTCTCCTTCGCGTTCTCATATGCGAACTCGTCGATGTCGATTGCCACGACCTTCTCGGCGCCGTGCTTGCGTGCAAGTATGGCAAGCAGGGCTGTGCCACAACCCATGTCGAGCACGCTCTTGCCGCTCATGTCGCTTGCAAGTATCGCGCGCAGCATGTGGCATGTGGTCTGGTGGTATCCTGTACCGAAAGCCATCTTCGGGTCAATCAATATGTCATAGCGTGCCTTGGGCACATCGGTATGGAATGTACTGTGTATCACGCAATCCTCGCCCAGTACAATGGGCTGGAAATAGTTCTTCTCCCACTGCGCGTTCCAGTCCTCGCCCTCTATGAACTGGCAATCATATGTTATCTCAAATCCCTCGATGGGGAACTCCGCCACCACGTTGGCGATGTTCTCCTCGTTGTACAGCGCCTGTGGGACATAGGCCGACATACCCTCATCCTCGGGTACGAAACTCTCGAAACCGATCTCGGCAAGCAGTGCTGCCAATACGTCGGTAGCCATCTCCTCGTTAGGGGTAACGGCAAACTTTACTTTTGTATAGTCGTTCATGTTTTTCTGGTTTATTGTGCGAAAATAATATAATTATGCAAACCTGCCAATAAATGTGATGTTAATCAGCGTACTCTCGACCTGAAGCGCAGGTAGAACATAAGTCCGGCACTTGTGAGGCCGAACGGGAATGACATCCACACACCCGCAACTCCCCAACCCAGTGCAATGCCGAAAAGGTATCCTGCCGGCAACGAAATTATGAAATATGCTATGAAAGCGTACAGCATCACAGGCTTCACGTCCGCTATTCCACGCAAGGCATTGGAGAAATTGCACTGCAATCCGTCGCCGAACTGGAATATTATGAACGGTATCGTCAACTGTGCCACAAGTTGTGCAACCTCGGCATCGTTAGTGAAGATACCGCCAATGCAGTGTCGCGACAGGAATATGGCTGTCGACGTCACCATCGCCATGCCAAGTATGAGATGGAATCCCGCGTTCGCCACGCGTCGCACCCCAATCCTGTCACCGGATCCATTATAGTTGCTTACCTTCACGGCCACGGCCGCTGCCATTCCGTAGTAGATCATGAAGCCCAGTTGGCTGACAGAGCACATTATCTGGTGTGCGGCAAGCGAACTCGTTCCCAGCCAGCCTATCATTATGGTGGCAAGGCTGAACGATGCCGTCTCCATTCCCATCTGCAACGCTACGGGCAAGCCAAGCGCGAACAGCCTTTTTTGCTCCTTGCGGTTTATACTTGAGTCAATAAAGCCCTTGGCGTATGTGGTGTAGCGCTTTTTCTTGAAGAATATAAGTGTGAATATGCCCGCCATTGCCATTCTGGAGAGCAGTGTCGACACACCGGCACCCAAGAGACCAAGCTCTGGGAGTCCCAGCTTGCCAAATATCAGTACATAGTTGCCCACGATATTCAGCACGTTGCCCGTGAGCATTATCCACATCGATGTCCTCGTGTCTGTTATTCCGTCGGCAAACTGCTTGAATGCGTTGAACAGCATCACGAAAGGGATGCTCGTCAGCAGTATCAGGTAGTACGGGCGCATCAGTTCAATAAGTTCCACCGGTTGCCCGAGGTTACCGATGTTCATATAAAGCACCCCCATCACCGCAATAATCAGCACTGCGATGGCGCTGTTGGCATGCAGGGCATTCTTCAGTGCACAGCCAATCTCCCTCTTGCTGTTTGTGCCGTGGAGGCTTCCCACAATGGGCGTGAGGCCATAGGAGAACCCCGTCGCGAATATTATCGCAAGGTTGAACATGTTGTTCACGAAACTAGCCGCGCCAAGTTCAGCCGTGCCATACCGTCCCACCATGATGGTGTCGGCAAAGGATACGGTTATGATGCCTATTTGTCCAATGATGATAGGCAATCCCAACCGAAGCAGTTCCTTATAGTGAGTGGTGTATGGTTTCAAGGTTTAGAAAGTGAAAGGTGAAAGGTGGAAGGGGAAAGGTGAAAACAGAAAGGTGAAAGGGGAAACACAAGGACTCAAGTGCTCCTCTTTCCGAAAGAGGAGCACTAAATACTCATATTCCACCTTAAATTTTAAGTTTAAAGGTGAAATACAAGAACTCAAGTCTTTCCGCTTTCCGTTTTGATAACGCCAACTTGTCGCAACCCGCAGGGCGTGACCATGCCACGCTGCCTGCGACCTTTTGCTGTTGACGTTATCGAAGCCTACGGCTTTCCGTTTGTATTACATTATCGCCACAAGCTCCATCTCGAATATTAGGGTAGAATAAGCCGGGATGGGGCCGTTTGCGCGGCTGCCATATCCAACCTCCCAAGGGATGTATACTATCCAATGGTCACCCACCTTCATCTGTGTCAGCGCAATCTGCCAACCCACGATGAGGTCGCTCAGGCGGAACGCTTCGGGGTATCCGCGCTCATAACAGCTGTCGAACACCCTGCCGTTGATGAAACTACCCTTGTAGTTCACAGTCACCACGTTACCGGCGCGTGGACAACGGTCGCCGTCGCCGCTTTTCAGAATCTTCACCAGTACGCCCTGGGAAATCTCAAGCAATTCCTCCTCGCCATCGCGCAGAGCCTGGATGAATGCCTCGTTCTTCAGTCTGTATTCGTTGTTCTTTGGTTGTTTCTTTGCCATGATTATTAAAAGGGATTTAAAGGGGGCTGAAGTTCTTTAAGCACACTTCGTGCGCTTGAACCTTGGCCACGCTCGTTGCGATTAAAAATGAATTTTTACTCACTCGCTTGCACAAGCTTTCATCAGTTCCTCAATGGCGCAGCACAGCTGGTCTGGGCACGATGTGGGCTTGCCGTTGCAGCTTATGCCCTTGAGACGTGCAACCACGTCCTCATACTTCATTCCCTTCACGAGTTTGCTTATGCCCTGCAGGTTGCCGTTGCAACCGCCAAAGAACTTCACATCGATAATCTTGCCGTCCTCTCCTGTCAACTCAATGAACCGTGCGCAAGTACCCACGGTCTGGTATGTAATGGTTTTCATATGTTGTTGTTTATGTTATTATTGTTCAGTGTATAAGTCATCGGTTTCCCAATTCAAAGGGTTCTCGATAATGTATGCCTCAATCTCGTCATACGCCTGCTGGTTGCGGATAATGTGCTCATAATAATTCCGTTGCCAGAAACGGGTGCCAGCATCTATCAGTTTTGTTGTTCTGTATTTGAAATATGCGATAATACTCCCCAATGTGGGTTTCTGTAGGGGCGGGGTCTGCCCGCCCTCAAAGTCGTTCTTGATTTGTATTATACCATGAAAATGATTTGGCATAATGGAATATTCATGACATGCAATGTTCGCATATTTATCTTCAAGTTCTTTCCAAACCATTTTGACAATCTCTCCTTTTTCGCTTAGCAGAATGTTGCCGTCAATAATTCTGCCCAAAGTTGTCTTGTGTTCATGTACACATATTGTCACAAAATAAAATCCGTCTGATGAATAGTCATAATCTTGCAATCGTATTGTGCGACGGTGATGCATCTCTGGGTTATACATGATTTTGTCTCTTTGGTTTGTAGGGGCGAACCGGTGTGTTCGCCCGGGATTGCACCGCTGCCATTTTGTGGGCTGGCGGACCCAGCCCCTACGGTACGGGTGTTGCCTTTTCGCAATCCAATCGTTGTTCGTTTGCCTGTAGGGGCGGGGTTTGCCCGCCCTTGTCATTGCAGTCAAACTCCTCCGTCACATCGCTTCGCTTGTGCCACCTCCTCTATAAACAGAGGAGGACTTAAGTCCTTGTATTTCACCTTAAACTCCCTCCCTACGGGGGAGGGTCGGGGTGGGGCTGTTCTTGTATTTGCCTTGCGCTGTGTTTTGTTGGGCAGCCCGGTGTGTCTGCCCAACAAAATGGCGTTATCGAAGCTATTTACGATTTTACTTAACAAAAATCTTGTTGCCGTCCTTGATGTAGATACCCTTTGTAGGTGCAGTAACTTCTCTACCCTGCAAATCGTAAATAGCTTTCACTTTTCCGTTTTCACCTTTCACCTCTTCAATACCTGTCTCTACACTGCTGTATGTCAATGTGATGGCGGTATTCTTCGATACGTGGTTAAGCTCCTCCTGGACGGCGTCGCTATCCTTTAATGTGTAGCCGTTGAAAATAGGTGTAAGCATTGAGAACATATCGCCACCTTTCACGTAGCGCACGCCGCTCTCAAGCTCGTTACCATCCTCGTCAACACACTTGTATGCAACCTCAAAGTATGGATGGGGCTTGTAGTTGTAGATTATGAACGGATGTCCGTTGTCCCAGCCAGTGAATGTGTTGTTCGCATTACCGTTCCAGTAGTAGCTGTTGCTTGTGCCCTTCACGCTCCAAGTAGTGCCGTCGCTGTTGAGGCTGAAGATGAACTTCTCGGGTGTGCTTCCGCCGGTCACCAATGAACCGCGCAACAGCTTGGGGATGTAGATGCCGTAGTTGTTCATCACTGTGAACTTATTATCGCCACCGCTAAGGTTCCATATGAAGCCAGGGTTAGCCTCGCTTATTCCGTTTGTAGTTGTGATGCCCTCGCCCAACTGCGCCACGCTAAGGAAACCGCTACGTGCAGTCTCGTCCTTTGCGTTATATATAAGGTATGATGCTCCGTCCTCAAGTTCGGTCACCTGTGTGCCAACCGATGCCGCACCCATGATGCCCTCGCAGTCATAGAACACCTCGACCACTGTATCCTCGGCTGGGGTAATTAAAGTTCCCTCCTCATCGTTGCCGCCGATGCATGTGAAGAACTCCACCGCAGGGTATGCCACAGAATGGCTCTCACCAATTGTGCAAGGCACGTCAATCTCGGCAATCATATTGCCGTCCATTGTGTAGCAATGGTATGTAACGTTGTATGCCACACGCTTGTATGTCACGGTCACGGTCTGGTTCTCGCCGATGTTCTCGAACACAGGAGCACTCTCGCCGTCGTTGTACTTCACAATCTCATGGTTCGCAATAGCAGGCGCTGTTGCAGTCACGGTGCTGCCCAGGGCAACAGACTGTACGGCTGTGTCTATCATGTTGCCGTTCTCGTCAACGCAGACGTAGGCGATGATGCATGCCTTCTCGAACACCCATCCTGCACCCTGTGGGTAGATACCGCCTGTAGCAAGGCTGTTGGGGTTGCCTGCCACACGCTCCGACAACGGATAGATGGCCGCGTCTCCCGCCTTTATGTAGAAGTCACCGCTTCTTGTGTTGTATACGTTGGTGAGTGTGGCACCGTTGTCGCCCAATGCAAGTGGGGCAGTGGTGCTGCTTATGTAACGGCCTGTAGTAGCGTTCTGTAACTTGAATGTCTGGCCAGCGTCTGTCGTAGCGCACTCTTTGAGCACCCATACATCGGCGCCATACTGCTGCTGTGCCGCAGTTATCTTGCCGTCGTTGTTGTCATACATTGTCCAGCCCTTGAAACGGTCGGTGTTGTTCACAATGCGGTATGCTGTGCCCTCGACTGGGTAGTCGATTGTAATGTCGCTTCCCTGTGCCACCAATGGACGGAACTCCCATATACCGCCGTTGCCGTCGGCAGGGTCGCTCCACAAGTTTATAGAGTAGGTCTGTCCTGGACCGGCGTAGTTGAGGCACATGCTTGTGTTCGATACCTTCTGGCTGCGTATGCTGTAGTTGTAGTTGCTGCCATTCTGCGAGTAAGCCTTGTCGCCGAAGATGAAGTCATAGTGGCGCTTGCTGTCGTCATAGTCCCAGCGTCCGGTGTTGTTCTCGGTTGTCGGAGTACCCTTTACCGATCCATTAGGCTTCGCCTTGTTCACCAGTGCCCAGCGCTGCGGGTTGGCAGGATCCTGCATGAATGCCCACAACTGGTAGTCGTATCCCTCATCGTTCTCGTCCTCTATTATCGCACTGTTCCACAGACGGTTGGCCTTGGCGTTACCGGTGCCGATCTCGCTTGAGTTCGCACGCAACAGCTGGATGCAACGTCCCGCGCGTGCATCGGTTGCGGTAGTCACAATGCGGTACCAAACCATATTGTCCTCAGTTGATGCTGTCGGCATAACCTTAGAGTCATCGCCACCGTTGTTGCCATCAAGGATATAATGACGTCCATACTCATACTTGTTATAGTTCAGCAACAGCGTGTCCTTTGTAATACGCTGCTGGAAATCGGCGAAGTTCTTCTTTGCCGCAGGAGTCCATCCTGTCTCGGCAATCGCCATCAGACGTGGCAGAGCCAGATACTCCAACAGGCCGTACTCCTCGACATGCTCTGTCCAGAATGTACCCTGTACACCTACATAATATTTGTGCAGGCTTGCTGGTACGCTTGACGGTACAGGAACATAGTTGTATACGGCCTCCACATTGTCGGTACCATATCCCGCTACCGGTGGCTCGTTCGCGTCAGTGCTCTGTCGGCGGTTTATGTAGTATGGAACCTGTGTGGTGATTATGGACTTCATGCCATATTTCGCGGCCTTCAGTGCACATGGCTGAGCATTACCAATCTCCCAGCACATCATTGTACCGCCCGTGCCCTTTATCATCTCCTCGTCGGTACCGCTGGCGGTGAGGCTCTCGTTCCACATTATTACAGTGCGTCGCTTGTCACCCTCCTTCGATGTCACGTGGTCCGAAATCTGGCGCACGAAATAAGACTGCAACTGGCGTATGTTAGTGAAGCCCTTCTCCTGCATCAGTGCCTGACATTCGGCATTGCTCTGCCAAGCACTTGTGGGAGTCTCGTCACCACCGATGTGAATCTCATTGTATGGGAACACCTCAATCACCTCGTCAAGCACATCCTTCGCGAACTGTAGCACCAGCGGGCTTGCCACGTTGAGCACGTCGCTGTAAATACCGCCGTTCACCTTTACGCTATGCTCGGCGTTAGGGTTACAGCTCAGCTCGGGGTAGGCTGCATTTACCGCGCAAGAGTGACCAGGGAATTCAATCTCGGGCACCACCTCAATGTGACGCTCTGCCGCATATGCCACAATCTCGCGGCACTGCTCCTGTGTGTAGAAATAAGGGCCATAAGGCTCACCGCTGTAGAAACTGCCGTATACACGGTCAGTGCTCCATGAGTTGTTGCGTGTTGCACCCACTGTGGTAAGGCGTGGATACTTCTTCACCTCGAATCGCCAGCCCTGGTCATCGGTAAGGTGCCAGTGGAAACGGTTCATCTTGTAGTATGACATCACGTCAATCATGCGCTTGATCTCGTCGGTCGAGAAGAAGTGACGGCTTACGTCCAGCATGAAACCACGGTACTCAAAGCGCGGAGCATCAACGATGCTCACCACTGGCAACGAGTACTCGGTGACTGATGCATCTTTCACCTCGGCCATCACGTTCGCCGGCAACATCTTCTTTATACTCTGGAACGCGTAGTAGAAACCGCTTGCGCTGTTTGCTGTCACGGTTACCCCGCTGGTAGTAACGTCAAGGGTATAACCCTCGTCGCCCAGCTCCTCGGTACCGGTGTATTTTCTCATTTTAATAAGCGCGG
>JAFYWE010000026.1 GCA_017558165.1 Bacteroidaceae bacterium | reverse complement strand
TTTATACTTGCAAACAGTTACCTTTTTACAGGTAATGACGAAAAGGCTCCAATATATCTGGGGTATGGCTTCTGATTATATCCTGATTCTTAATTTGCCAGACTTGAATCAATGAAATTCGTTGCAACACTCTTGGTTGTGTTGTTCTGCGCAGTCTCATCCAGCGCACAGAACTTTCTTGACAGCATCGCCTACCGTGCCATGCAGGTGGGTCAGGTGATGCAACAGGAACGTGTATTCCTGCATTTTGACAACACGGCCTACTACCTTGGCGAGACAATGTGGTTCAAGGCGTACGTCTCATTCGGTACCGACAACCGCCCAAGCACCCTGAGCAAGGTGCTGTACGTGGAACTTGTAGCACCTGAAGGGTATGTCGTGGAGACCAAGAAGTACAAGTTGAACGATGAGGGCAGCTGCCATGGCGAGTTTGAGTTGAAACCACTTTTGCTCTCGGGCTACTACGAGATACGCGCCTACACCCGCTACATGCTCAACTGGGACAAGAGTGCAGTCTTCAGCCGTGTGTTCCCTGTGTTCGACAAGGTCAATGCCGACAATTGGGATTTCAAGAACATGCTCGACCGCCGTAGGGGCTTCAGCAACAACGGCAAATGGATAAGCGCCGAGTTGCCCGAGGCTACACTTGAGTTCTTCCCTGAGGGCGGTAACCTTGTCACTGGCATTGAGGGCCGCGTGGCATACGAACTGCGAGGAGAGAACGGCCTGTTCAGCGAAGAGAAGATAAGAGTCTATGAGAACGATGCCCTGCTGCTTGAGACAACACCAGAGCATATGGGAAAAGGTTCTTTCGTATTCACGCCCAAAGAGAAGGCAAAATACCGTGCCGAGGTAACAATGACCAACAGCAAGGGCAAACAGAAGAAGCACAGGTTCGATCTTCCAAAGTCCGAGGAAGAGGGTATTGTCATGAATGTGAAAGATGACGGCAAGAACATCACAGTGAATATACGCAACAATTTCAGCGATGCCAAAGAACTGGGTTTCGTGTTGCTACATCGCGGTACAATGGGCTACTACAGAAAGTTTGATACCGCTACGGGCAACAACAGCTTCACTTTTGCAAAGGACAGCCTTCGCGAGGGAGTGATTCGCGCGACAATATTCAAAGACAGCATCACGCCACTTGCCGAACGCCATTTCTTCGTTACCCATGAGACATTGCAGGCAAGCGACAACAGGACTGTAAGGCTCAACGTGACAGCCAACGGCTTGCATCCGAACAATGCTACGCTCAAGCCTCATGAGAAGATAACGGTAAGGGTAAGCCGGGATGACGGCAAGCCAATAACCGAAGAGAGCGACCTCTCACTTACTGTGAGCGATGCTATTGGCAAGCAGACTACATCGTACAGCCACAATCTCTATACTTACATGCTGTTGGGTTCGGAGCTCAAGGGCTACATTCCAGATGCTGCACAGTATTTCGACCCTGACAATGCAGACCGCCACAAGCAACTCGACCTTATCATGCTCACTCACGGCTGGACATCATACGACTGGAGCAAGCTCACACGCACTGCCATCAACGACATTCAGCCCATTGAGCGTGGAATAACCATCAAGGGAAAATTCTTCCTCAAGACAAAGAACAAGAAAATAGGCAATTATGGTAAGGCAATACTTGTTCCGCAGAAGAACACGCTGACAAGGTTCGACTTTGCGACAGACGGGAACAAGGTGCAGACAACATCGTTCCGTACCGACAGTACAGGTTCCTTTCTCCTAATGACCGATGACTTCTACGGTACACGCGTAGCATCGCTCAAACCGCTTACGGCAATGAGACAGACAGGTAACATTGCATACCAGTTCGCACTTGACCGCTACTACTCGCCAGGGTTCAGGCTATATGACTATTGGGAGAACCATCTTGGCAAGCCCATGAGCAAGAGCGAGAGCGACAGCATTGTCGAGCTCAGCCCATTCGAGTACATGCTGTCATCGGTAGAGGTCGTTGCAAAGAAGAGGGATGAGATCAACAGCCGTCCGCCACACAGCGAGATGCGATTCAACTACCTTGATGAGTGGGAGTATGCGCAGGATGTGACATACCTGAATATGTTCAACACATATGAGGATGATGTGTTTTACGACGCGAAGGGGGAAAGTACCAGGTACAGGGCGGTAATGAGTGATATTGTAAACAGTGATATGAGTCCAAAGGAAAAATATCTCGTTTTAAGGAGCGAGAATCTCATAAGCAATGACACCCATTTCATTTTAGATGAAAAGACTGGAGATTTGTACAGAAGAGAACTCGAGGAATTAAATGAAATCATATCAAAGCTCCATAAATTTTATTGTATGGGTAATGATGAGGATGGAGAAGTCGTTTCATTAGTGAAACATTCTAAGTACTTTACTCTTGAACGCTATGTTGGCAATATACGATATTGCAAGGAGGCTATAGACATACCTGTGAACCATAAATACGACTACACCCTCACAGCCAATGACGTTGTACTCAGTGCTATGCGCCGCCACAACTACAACTGGGCATACTGGGTACAGCTAATGGTGGTACTCGGGGAGTACAGCTCTGAGAAAACACCTGTACCCGACAAGGAGTACCTGCACGGACTGCCCGATGCTGACAAGATGACAAACTTTAAGGAGTTCGTCATACGCAGCGATGGGAACACACGTTCGCAGTTTGAGAACAGGGCTACACATTGGCAACCACTCGCAGGCATGCTTGACAATAAAGTCCCCATACAGAAGTTCTACCGTGGATTCCTGTCACAGAGTTACCTATATGACGGTAACGGCTTTGATGATTGTCCCGATGTAAGTACATTTATTAGCCGTGTCAACAACGAGCAGAATATAGACATTAACTATCCGATGAACCCCAACTACGTTGCGTGTCTTATACCTTACACCGAGGAAGAGCACGCCCAAGGAGTGGTTCCCGAACTCGCAGCACCGGGCAGCACCATTCGCTACACTTCGGTACAGGGATACAACGAGGGCAAGAAGTTCTACTCGCCTGACTACGGCAGCATGAGGCCGCAGGAGATGGACTACCGACGAACACTGCAATGGGTACCCGAAGTAAAGATTGAGAACGGTGAGGCCGTCATCGAGTTCTACAACAGCAGCTACTGCAACAGCATCATAGTCGATGTTGCCGGACGTGACAATGACATCATCTTCAGCAATGACGAGGTAACACGTACAAGATATGCCGAGAGGACAAGACAGCAGAAGAAGGTTGAAAGCGCAAAGCAACAGGCGGAGGAGGCACCAATGGACTCAGCCACATTGGCTGCATGTGCCTACCACCATGAGAAGGCACTCATCTACTACAACCAGAAGCGCTACAAGGAGTCTATCACAATGTTTGCCGAGCTTGTACAGTACAGGTACGCGCCATCTATCTACTACATCGGCCTGTGTTACCTGAACGGAACGGGACTCGCACAGAACGACGTACAGGCATGCAAGTTCTTCGGTGAGGCCGCGGGCCGTGGCGAGACAAGAGCTATGTACGATCTTGCTGTGATGCTTGATAACGGGCAGGGAACAGAGCAGGACATTGCCCTGGCACATGAATACTACGCAAAGGCGGCTGAACTTGATGAACCGCGCGCACTTGTAGAGATGGCTCACCGCTACCTGAACGGCACCATGGTCGCACAGGACAGCGCAACAGCTGAAGCGCTGCTGCTGAAGGCTGCCGGGCAGCAGTACCCACAGGCACAGCTTGAATATGGACAGCTGTTGCAGGCGAGAGGAGAAGACGGAAGCGCTTATATGAAGGCGGCGGCTGATGCGAAACTCGACATCGCACTGCTGTTCATGTATGAGCTGGAGCAGCAGGCAGGCAACCACAAGGAGGCATATAAGTATGCCAAGGAGCTTCACCTGCTTGGCGACCACCGCGGAACCAAGCGTGTGGCCGATTGCTATTACAACGGAAAAGGCGTGAGTCGCGACAAGAGCCTTGCAAAGGACCTCTACCGTGAAGCTGCTGCCGCAGGCAATGAGGAGGCAAAGAAAATACTCGAAGATTTATAGCGGAGTTTCCGATGTATATTATTATACCTTGCAGTGCCCCCTAAGATTACTATTGTTAACCCTCGTAACCTTGATGCTTTTGAAAGCATTGAAAGCGTTGTGATATTACATATTGAGTTCAGAGCCCCTGCAACATTGCGTTGTAGGGGCTTCTTGTTTTTATACCGCCCTCTTCAGTCAATAACAGCCGATGTGCAATGTGCCACTGCTTGCTTTTGGGGCATTGGTGATAACAGCACTGCAATACTTCCTGCTACGGCTTTTTTCGGTGCGAAGGTAGCACCACACGGATATTCACAAGGACAGGCAGAGTGATAAGGAATAATTGAAAATTCTTTGTCGCTCTTTTTTTGTCGCTTTACCAAACAATTTCTGTCTGCCCGTCGGGTAAATTTTTCCTATAATCCTTGTGAGGCTATATCCTTACCGTGTTGCCCTTGTATGCACATAAAAAATCTCGATAGCGAAAGCGCAGTGCATAAACATTAATCATCAATTAAAAGCATACAGTTATGACATATTCAGTTCACACATCGGCTTACAAATTATTGCCTTTTAAAGAGTTCGGCAATGGCTTCCGCAAAGACAAAGATTACTGATACTATTGTAACTCTAATTTTCAACAATACGAGCAGTGAAAGGTCGCACGTAGCACGGCGTAGTCGTACCGTGCGGGTCACGTTCAGCGAGTGTTGTTAAAGGCGGTGAGAAGTTGGAAGAGACGGAAGAGAACTTGCTCGAACACTGCACGGACGGAACAGATACGTTTGATACGCTGTATATCGGCGTAGAGAAGTTTCCACAAAGAAACTTTTATCCTGTCGCTGCAAGTGGGGTGCTATAATCTGCCAATGACTATAGAACCCCACTTGAGATATATGGCTTTTACCCTTTTATCCTTCCTATAAAATGCAACAACGGGAATTTGCGTTTGCTGTCGATAATCAGGTATTTGATGTCACACATCTGTCACGATTTTGTCCTGTTTTTAACCTTGCAGTAATGTTTCTTTGTTCTATATTTGTCCCCAAAAACATATTTATGAAGAAACTTCTGTCTTTATTATTAGTTCTTGTGACGATTATATCTTGCTGCAATCATACTGTTGACGAAAAATACGCAGAAGCAATTTCATTACACAAGAGTGGAGAATATGAGGATGCATTCAAGATATATGCACAAATAAGTGTTGATACCAGCGCAACTTGGAGAGTACGTTGTAATGCTCTTTTTGCGATGTCTCTGATAGAGGATGCGGTCAACAAAGACCAGGTGGCTGCAATAAAGTATATAAACAAATGTATTGAGGTTGCAGCTCCGAATGAATATTCTTTCCTGTATGCATACAAGGGCGACTATTCAATGCATTACGGCGTGCCCGATTCGGCC
>JAFYWE010000237.1 GCA_017558165.1 Bacteroidaceae bacterium | reverse complement strand
GTACCTCGAGTTCTGGATGCTCGACCCGTTCATCTATAACCAGACAGGAATGGGCGGTGAGCTCTACTTCAACCTTGGCGAGGTATCGGAGGATATCCTCAAGGACGGCAAGAAGTTCTACGAGAACGGACTCCCCGCATCGGGCAACAGTTACGAATACGAGGAGACCGCATGGGGACGTATACCCACGACAACCAGCCTTGTCTATGCGTTCGACAACAACAACGACAGCCGGCGACAGCAGGATGTGGGACTTAACGGTCTCAACAGCATTGACGAGGCCGCATTCCCGGCATACAAGGAGTACCTTGCAGCACTCAGCGGACGTGTACGCCCTGAGGTGTACGACAGCATCGCGGCCGACCCTGCCGGTGACAACTATCACTATTTCAGGGGCGGTGACTATGATGCGGTACAGCGCAGCATCATCGAGCGCTACAAATACTTCAACAACACCGAGGGTAACTCGCCCTCATCATCGGGCGAGAACTTCAGCAGTGCCGCGAAGACCACACCTGACATTGAGGACGCGAACCAGGACTTTACGATGGACGAATATGAGAACTTCTTCCAGTACAGGATTGCATTGCGACCCGAGGAGATGCAGGTGGGCAAGAACTACATCACCGACAAGCGCACCGTGACCACCAAGCTACGCAACGGCAATACAGAGAGCGTGGAATGGTACAAGTTCCGTATTCCCATTGAGGAGTACGAGAAGATTGTCGGCTCCATACGTGACTTCACATCAATACGTTTCATACGTATGTACATGACCGGTTTCCAGAAGCCCGTGACACTGCGTTTTGCCACAATGCAGCTTGTACGTGGCGACTGGCGCCCATACCAGCAGCCTATCGCGTCGAAGCTGAACACTGCACCGACCATATCGGGCGAGTTTACCACATCGGCAGTGAGCATTGAGGAGCACGGAGACAGAAGCCCTGTCAACTACGTGCTGCCCCCGGGCATCACACGAATACTCGACCCCAGCCAGCCACAGCTGCGCCAGGACAACGAGCAGGCACTCTCACTCAACGTGAACAACCTTGGCAGCAAGGAGTCACGTGCCGTATACAAGAAGAGCAACCTTGACATACGCCAGTACGAGCGCATACAGCTCTACATACATGCCGAGGCGCCTGAATTCGACGCGACAAGCCTTAAGGACAACGACCTCTCGCTGTTCATACGCCTGGGCTCGGACTACAAGAGCAACTACTATGAGTACGAGGTTCCGCTCAGCATAACCCCGCACGGTTCATACGACGGCAACAGCACTGCTGCCGCAAGCATCGTGTGGCCACAGGAGAACATGATCGACATCCCGCTCAGCAAGCTTACCAACATCAAGGTAAAGCGCAACACCCTGCGTAACAGCAATGCCGAAGGTGTAACCAACACCACCATCTACAGCGAGTACGACGATGACACCCCCAAGAACAGGATAAGCGTCGTTGGTAGCCCGTCAGTAGGCCAGATAAAGGTGATGATGATTGGTGTGCGCAACAACAGCGCAAGTTCTAAATCGGCAACCGTATGGGTGAACGAGATGCGTCTCATCGGCTTCAACAACAAGAGCGGATGGGCTGCACAGGGTAACCTGAACATCAAGCTCAGCGACATAGGCTCGTTGGCGGCACAGGGTAAGGTGGAGACAGCCGGTTTTGGTGGAATCGAGGACAAGCTCGCATCACGCCGTACCGATGACTATTACCGCTATTCAATGACCGGTTCACTCGACTTCGGACGTTTCTTCCCCAAGTCGTTCAAGCTGATACTGCCCGCATACTATTCATACACTGAGGAGGTCACATCGCCGCTCTACAGTCCATTCGATACCGATCTTCTGCTTGATGACGTGCTCGACTCATACAGCGGCACAAGCAAGGACTCGTTGCAGAACATTGCCGAGGTGCGCTCCGTAATGCGCAACTTCAGCCTCAGCAACGCCAAGCTCAACATAAAGAGCAAGACTGCCATGCCGTATGACCCGGCGAACTTCAGCTTCAGCTTCTCGCACGCGACTACCAACAACAGCGGAAGCACCGTAAGCTGGGAGAACAAGCTCAACTGGCGCGCGTCGGCATCGTACAACTATGCAAGCCCCATCAAGACAATCAAGCCTTTCGAGAAGATAAAGAATAAGTCGAAGTGGCTGAAGATAGTCAAGGAATGGGGATTCAACCCGTTGCCACAGTCACTTGCACTGAACTCTGATATCACACGTAACTATCATGAGCTGCAACGCCGCGACCTAAACGCCATTGCCGGCAATGAGGAGATACCGCTCACATTCTCGCAGCAGTTCTACTGGAACCGTTCGTTCTCGATAAAGTGGGACCCTACCACAAACCTGAAGATGAACCTGAGCACCGGAACCAATGCCGAGGTGGAGGAGCCGTTCCTGCCTGTGAACAAGGACCACTACCCTAACGAATATGCAATGTGGAAGGATTCGGTGAAGACCAGCCTCATGAACCTTGGACGTCCGCTGAGCTACCAGCAGAACTTCAGCGCCACATACACCCTGCCACTCAACAAGATGCCTATATTCGAGTGGCTGACAACCGACGTGAGCTATTCGGGCACATACAACTGGCAGCGCGGAAACAGCGTAGGCGGGACAAGTTTCGGCAACAACATCGCCAATAGGAGGAACATCACACTCAAGGGTACATTCAACTTCGAGAAACTGTACAATCTTGTACCATATCTTGAGGAGACCAACAAGCGCTTTGCAAGCAACAACAGCAAGAAGTCTACAAGCAAGACCTCCAAGACAAAGGTAAAGAAGCCGAAACCATACACCAAGGAGGTGAAGCTGAAGATGGATACCACCGTAACGCTGACACACAATCTCAAGAGCAAGAAGCTGGAGGTTACAGCACGTACAAAGAAAGGGGACAGCTACAAGGTGAAGTACAAGGTAATCGACGACAACAAGATTCTTATAAGGAACAATGACAGTATTGAGATCAAGGTAACCGTGCTGTCAAAGGCAGACTCGGGTGAGAGAAGCGAATTTGCCAAGAAGATGCAGTACCCCACAAGGGCGCTGATGCTGGTGCGAAACATCAACTTCACCTACACCAACGCCTACGCAATGAACCTGCCGGGTTTCCTGCCCAATGCCGGTGACATATTCGGCCAGAGCAATACCGGAGGCCTCTACGCCCCCGGCCTGGACTTTGCGTTCGGCCTTACCGACGACAGTTTCCTTAGTAAGGCCCACAAGCGCAACTGGTTGCTCAGGAACGACAGCATCTCATCACAGGCCACCACTACTGCAGCCGAAGACCTGCAGCTGCGCATGACTCTTGAACCATTCAAGGACCTGAAGATAGACCTTAATGCCAACTGGACACGCAACAGCAGCAAGAGCATACAATTCATGTATGACGGCATGCCTACCAGCGAGTCGGGTGGTTTCAACATGACTACCATAAGCATTGGCAACTCGTTCGGTGGAGGCAACGCCGACAACAACTACCGCTCCGCTGCATTCGACAAGTTCACTGGTAACCTGGAGAGCCACCGCCGACGCATGGAAAGCAGATACAAGGGTAGTCGCTACCCTGCATCGAGCCAGCTTGCAGGCGAGTTGTACGATCCCGTAAACGGAGGAGTGGACCTGTACTCGGCCGACGTCATGGTACCGGCATTCCTTGAGACATACACAGGCAATGGCAGTGGAGATATATTCCCATCAATGCTGAGCATGCTCCCTAACTGGAAGATAAAGTATGCCGGACTCGCCAAACTTGCGTGGTTCAAGGAGAAGTTCAAGAGCGTGAACATTGAGCACGGATACAAGAGCGTCTATGCAGTGGGCTCATACAGCACATACGCAACATACATGGAGTACACACGCGGTATCGGTTTCGTCAACAACACCACGACCGGCCTGCCCGTGCCAAGCAGCCGCTACAACATAAGCACGGTATCGATCAACGAGAGTTTCTCTCCACTTATCGGTATCGACGTGACAACAAACAACAACCTCACCCTGGGTACCAAGTTCATTCAGTCACGAGTGCTGAACCTGAGCCTTACCGCAATACAGATGGTTGAGACATATACACAGGAGGTTGCATTCAATGTTGGCTACAAGATACTTAACTTCAAGCCATTCAACGGAGGCAAGAAGGCAAGCAAGAGCAAGAAGGACAGCGGAAATGATGTCAACATCCGCGCCGACTTCTCATTCAGGAACAGTTCATCGATATGCCGCAGCATTGACAAGGGAACGACCCAGGCTACAAGCGGAAACAAGTCGTTCAACTACTCGTTGACAGCAGACTATGCCTACAGCAAGATGCTCACTTTCAGTCTATACTTTGACAGGCAGAAGAGCATACCGCTGATATCAACGAACTCATACCCTACAACCACTACTGATTTCGGTGTGAGCATGAGATTCTCATTGACAAGATGATTTTATGAGAAGAACCATATATATTATACTGTTGCTGATAGCAACCCGGCTGACAGTGACTGCCGGCAACCACATATTTGTCTCGAAGAAGGATTTACTGCTGTCAGTCGTGAGTGAAAGCTGTGACACACTGTTCCAGTGCCCTATTGCCTGTGGCGAGAACCTTGGCAACAAGACAAGAATAGGAGACAGGAAGACACCGGAAGGCAAATTCAAGATAACCAAGATGTACGATGCCACATCATGGAAACATGATTTCGGCGACGGCCAAGGAATGCGCCTTGGTGCATACGGCCCGCTGTTTTTCCGTTTGAACGTACCAGGTTTCAACGACATCGGCATTCACGGCACCATTTTCCCCGAGAGCATAGGCACCCGTAGCAGCGAAGGTTGCGTGAGGTTGCGTAACGAAGACATAGTAAGACTTTACAGATACTGTTACATAGGGATGCCGGTAATCATAGGCAAGGACGATGCGGATAAGACGGAATAATGACACCCCTTGCCGTCAATATACAAAAAACGGGAGAGGATATGTTCCTGTCCCGTTTTTTGTACCTCAGTCGGGAATCGAACCCGAATCTAATCTTTAGGAGAGATTTATTCTATCCATTGAACTACTAAGGCAACTTGGATGCACCTGTGGCAAATCCGACGCGAAGATAAGCATTTTCTTTACAATCTTCAAATGCTATAATGCTATTTTCTGCAACAATTTGTTTTTTTGACACACTGGCACTACCGACAAAAGTCGGTAATCGGCATCCAATGACCCAAAACTGTTATTTTATTTTAAAGTTTCTACATGATTATGCTGCAACAAGCATAAATGAGTTATCTTAGAAGTCGCTTAATACACATATATGACATGAAACACTTATTGACACTCCTTTTTGCATTATCCATATTACCGGTTTGTGCACAAGATTACGGAACACTCTACAAGAAAGGAGTAGAACTCATTGAGAACAAGGAATACAGCAAGGCCATCCCCGTCCTTGAACAGGCCCTGCCGCTTGCCGGAGAACGCGGAAGATTCAGCACCCTCGTAAACCTGGCCTACTCACAGATGATGACCGGAGCACTGGACAAGGCCATTGGAAGCTACAGCAAGGCGCTGTCATTGAGACCCGACGAGAGCGCAGTGCTGTTGCAACGCGCCGGTGCATACCTGCAGGCCGGACGCCTTGACGAGGCCATAACAGACTGTAGCCAAATCATCGGCACGAATGCCGGCAACACGGACGCCCTGCTTATGCGCGCACAGGCATACACTCTGAAAGGAGAGCACACAAAGGCTAAGAGCGACTTCGTTGACATCATTACCATAGAGCCGAAAAATGCTGATGCCAAGCTCGGGCTTGTACAGGTATACCAGAAAGAGAAGATGTTCAATGAGGCATTCATACTCATAGGACTGATGATTGAGGAGCAACCCGAGAATGCGACACTGTACATTGTGCGAAGTGACATCGAGCGTGAGATGGGACAGACAGAACTTGCGCTGATGGATGTGGGCAAAGCAATAGAGATTGACCCGGAGAACCCGGAATACTACACCTTGCAGGCTATACTATACGAAAAGTGCGGAAAGAAAGCCGCAGCAGCCCGAAGCCGCAGAAAAGCCAATGCCTTGAAAGCGAAAAACGATCAATGACATTCGGGAACGACACGGAGACCGGCATGGGTTAATTAGGAATTTGTTTGACAAAAGCACTTTTTCATAGAGAGAATTTACCTTTTCAGCGAATAGTCAAAGGACAAGTACAAAAATATCCCGTATTTTTTGGGCAGACACCTTTAAAAGAATTAATTTTGGAGTGTATTTTGATAAGCAGAGATCATGACAAAATCAACTACACCTTACAACATAAAAGAGAAGCAGGACAAGAATGCGGCCTACAGGTCGCTCATCCGCGCTGAACTTGCCGACGAACTGTATGAGAAGATTCTCAACATTGTAGTCATACAGAAGAGATACCGTGACAAGGATTTCTCGGCAAAGGAACTTGCACAGGAACTTGGTACAAACACCAGGTATATCTCGGCGGTCATCAACTCAAGGTTCAACACGAACTTCTCATGCCTTATAAACGAATACCGAATCAAGGAGGCTCTTCACAGGATGAAAGACAAGAGATACCTTGACCTCACCATTGAGGAGATTGGCACACTCGTGGGATTTGCCAACCGCCAGTCTTTCTATGCTTCGTTCTACCGCATTATGGGCGAGACACCGAACGGTTACAGGAAAAGGCAACTTGAGGCCAAATAATCGACAGCACTCAAAGGAAAGAAATGGAAGAATTAAGGGAACATATCAGAAATATCAAGAAGGAGCTCCGCCTGTTCATGAACGGTGTGACCTCGGCACAGCAGCGCAAGCTGGGAATGAGCTACAATATCATCTTTGGCGTGGAGATTCCACGCCTTAAGGAGATTGCGGCCAAGTTCCCCGTTGATGCCGGGCTTGCCAAGGCCCTGTGGAAGGAGAACATCCGCGAGAGCAAGCTCCTTGCCATATTCCTGCTTCCCGAGGAGAACTATGCCGAGGTTGCCGAGGAGTGGATAGGAGAGTGCCGCTACCGCGAGAACGCCGACAACCTGGCACACACGATACTGAGCAAGCTGCCCGACGCCACCGAAAGAGCACTGAAATGGATCTGCAATAGCGAGGAACTATACTGCTATTGCGGTTTCATCACGCTCGCGCATATATTCAGGAGCGGCAAAAGACTTACCGACGAGCAGGAGAAGCTGTTCTTCATGACTGCATCAGGGATTCTTAAATCCCCTACCCCGCACAGCAACGCAAGCCAGGCCATGAAGGCGCTTACCTTCTACTGCGAAGATGACGAGAAAGCAATCAGCTTCAACACATTCCATGGAGAGGAAATCATGTAATTCAAATACACAACTCTTGAAAGAGGCAGTCAACCACGACTGCCTCTTTGACTTTCATGAATACACAAACACTACAATTTTACGCAAGCCATAGGTACCTGCACGTTTTTTACCACTTTTACGCAAATTTAAAGGCGTTTCTATACCATATTATAAAAAAAGAGATAACTTTGTATGTTGAAACTGCCTAAGTAGGCCCATTATGGCCTGCACGGTAGAGAACCCGTGCGGCAGCACGGGCACAATTGCCTTGACTGCAATAAGGAAGATGATGGAGAACAGCAAGATTGCGGAGTCTGCTGAACAGATATTCACAGACTACCTGAAAGAGAACAGATGCCGCAGGACCCCCGAACGCTATGCAATCCTTGAAGCCGTCTACTCGATGGACGGTAGTTTCGAGATTGAGGAGCTCTTGGGACATCTTGAGGAGAACATGAAGTTCAGGGTAAGCCGCGCTACTGTCTACAACACCATATCACTGCTCATAAATGCGAACCTTGTGGTACACCACCAGTTCGGCACGGTATCGAAGTACGAGAAATGCCTGGGAACGAAGAAGAGCCATATGGTCTGCACCAAATGCGGCAAGGTGACTGAAATTGAGAATACTGACTTAACAGAGACTATAACTGCGAACATAAAGAAATTCCATTTAACCCATTATTCGCTCTACCTTTACGGACTCTGCAACAAATGCCACCAGGCAATGAGGAGACGTAGGGCGCGAATAAATAAAGATAAATGAAAATGAAACAGAATATTGATGTACTATTAGGCCTGCAATGGGGCGACGAGGGTAAAGGTAAAGTTGTTGACGTATTGACACCCAACTACGACGTAGTAGCACGTTTCCAGGGTGGTCCGAATGCTGGACACACCCTTGAGTTCGAAGGAAAGAAATTTGTATTGCGTTCAATACCTTCGGGCATTTTCCAGGGTGGCAAGACAAACATCATCGGTAACGGCGTGGTTCTTGACCCAGCTCTATTCAAGGGCGAGGCCGAAGGCCTCATGGAGGCAGGATATGACCTCACGAAGAACCTTTTCATCTCAAAGAAGGCGCACCTTATCCTCCCTACACACCGCGTGCTTGACGCTGCTTACGAGGCAGCGAAGGGCGATGCAAAGGTAGGTACCACTGGTAAGGGTATCGGCCCTACATATACCGACAAGATCAGCCGTAACGGCTTGCGCGTAGGCGACATTCTCGAGAACTTCGAGCAGAAGTATGCCGCAGCAAAGGCACGCCACGAGCAGATTCTCAAGGAGATGAACTACGCATATGACATCACCGAGATCGAGAAGCAGTGGCTCGAGGCTATCGAGTACCTCAAGAAGTTCCGTCTCATCGACAGCGAGCAGCTCATCAACGACCTGATGAACGAGGGCAAGTCAGTGCTTTGCGAGGGTGCACAGGGCAGTCTCCTTGACATTGACTTCGGTAGCTATCCGTTCGTTACATCGTCGAACACCGTATGTGCCGGTGCCTGCACAGGACTTGGAGTGGCTCCAAACAGAATAGGCAACGTATACGGTATCACAAAGGCATACTGCACACGCGTGGGTTCAGGTCCATTCCCTACCGAGCTCTTTGACGAGACAGGCAAGGAGATGCGTGACCGCGGTCACGAGTACGGCGCCGTTACAGGCCGTGAGCGCCGTTGCGGTTGGATTGACCTGGTGGCACTCAAGTACACAATCATGATCAACGGTGTGACACACCTCATCCTCATGAAGAGCGACGTGCTTGACACATTCCCAACAATCAAGGCTTGTGTGGCATACAAGAAGAACGGCGAGACACTCACCTACATGCCATACGACATCGAGGGAGTGGAGCCTGTATACACCGAACTCAAGGGCTGGGAGACAGACCTCACCAAGCTGCGTAGCGAGGAGGAGCTCCCCGAGGCATTCAAGGAGTACATCAAGTTCCTTGAGAAGGAGCTGGGCGTGCCCGTGAAGTATCTCTCAATCGGCCCCGACCGCGACCAGACAATCACACGCTCAATCTAAGGGCAAGGTATCAACGTAAAGGTCATTTATGATACATTCATTGATATATCTGGCGCAGACATACGCCAGCGGTTACAATATGACCTATATCGTAATATTCCTGGGTATCTCTGTACTCAGCTACATTGTACAGGCAAACCTCAAGGGCAAGTTCGAGAAGTTCTCGAAGATACCCACTGCAATGACAGGTAGGGATATCGCGATTAAGATGTTGCATGACAACGGCATCTACGATGTAAAGGTCACAAGTACACCAGGTATGCTCACCGACCACTACAACCCTGCCGACAAGACTGTAAACCTGAGCCAGGGAGTGTACAACTCGGCAAGCATTGCGGCGGCGGCCGTTGCGGCCCACGAGTGTGGCCATGCGATACAGCATGCCAAGGCATATGCACCGCTTAAGATGCGCTCGGCACTTGTACCCATTGTCTCGTTCTCATCGAACATAATGATGTGGGTGCTGCTCATCGGAGTAATCACTGTCGAGACATTCCCGCAGTTGCTGTTGGCCGGCATAGTGCTGTTTGCAACCACGACCATATTCAGCTTCATCACACTCCCCGTGGAGATTGATGCGAGTCGCAGGGCTCTCGTATGGTTGCAGGGTGCCGGTGTCACCAACGTGAGCAACCACAAGTATGCATGCAGTGCATTGCGCTCGGCGGCATATACCTATGTGATAGCGGCAATATCATCGCTTGCTACACTACTCTATTACGTAATGATTTATTTGAACAGACGCGACTAATTGACAATGGCAGCAAAACCATCAATACCAAAGGGAACAAGAGACTTCTCACCTGTTGAGATGTCACGCAGAAACTACATCTTCGACACCATACGCAAGGCATTCCACCTTTTCGGATTCCAGCAGATTGAGACACCGGCAATGGAGAACCTCTCCACGCTGATGGGCAAGTATGGCGAAGAGGGTGACAAACTGCTCTTCAAGATACAGAACTCGGGCGACTACTTCAAGGGACTGACCGACGAGGAGCTTCTGGGCCGCAACGCAGCAAAGCTCGCATCAAAGTTCTGCGAGAAGGGCCTGCGCTATGACCTCACCGTGCCTTTCGCACGCTATGTGGTGATGCACCGCGACGAGTTGTCGTTCCCGTTCAAGCGTTACCAGATACAGCCCGTATGGCGCGCCGACCGTCCACAGAAGGGACGTTACCGCGAGTTCTACCAGTGCGACGCCGACATCATCGGCAACAACTCGCTCATCAACGAGGTAGAGCTCATCCAGCTCATTGACTATGTATTCGAGAAGCTGAACATACGTGTGGCAATCAAGCTCAACAACCGTAAGGTACTTGCAGGTATCGCCGATGTCATCGGCGAACCAGAGAAGATCATCGACATCACCGTCGCGATTGACAAGATTGACAAGATTGGTCTTGACGGCGTAATCGCTGAGCTCAAGAGCAAGGAAATTAGCGACGAGTCAATCGAGAAATTGTTGCCGATACTCAAGGCGCAAGGCGACAACGAGGAGAAGATGCAGATTCTGGCCGAGACACTCAAGGGTAATGAAACCGGCGAGAAGGGCGTCGAGGAGCTCCAGTTCATCCTTGACACAATCAAGGCAACCGGCATCAAGAGCACACTCGACATCGACCTCACCCTCGCACGCGGCCTCAACTACTACACAGGCGCTATCCTTGAGGTAAAGGCACTTGACGTTGCAATAGGCAGTATCACAGGTGGTGGACGCTACGACAACCTCACAGGCGTGTTCGGCATGGACGGCATGTCGGGAGTAGGTATCTCGTTTGGTGCCGACCGCATCTATGACGTGATGAACCAGCTCGAGCTCTACCCGCAGGAGGCAATGCAGACCACAAAGGTGATGTTCGTGAACTTCGGCGAGAAGGAGGCAATGCACTCATTGCAGATCATAGGCGAACTTCGCAAGGCAGGCATCTCGGCCGAGCTTTTCCCAAGCAGCGACAAGATGAAGAAACAGATGGGATATGCCAACAACAAGGCAATTCCTTTCGTTGCAATCATCGGCGAGCAGGAGATGAACGACGGCACCGTGGCACTAAAGAACATGGTAACCGGCGAGCAGAAGAACGTAAAAGCCGTAGAATTGAAGGATATACTCGCGTAAGCAAGATACACATATAAGACCAGGGCCTTG
>JAFYWE010000236.1 GCA_017558165.1 Bacteroidaceae bacterium | reverse complement strand
TAGTTCCGTTTTTTTTTTTTTGATTTGCATTATATTTGGTGTATTGTAAATTTATATATCAATCATTAATATTAACTAACTGTATTACAAATGAAAAAGATCTTTACTTCTTTGTGTCTGTTGGGTTTGCTTGCTCCATTCGGAGCATCGGCACAGCTGCAGCTTAAGGCTGAGGCTCCTGCCAACCCCGACAATGAGCCGGTAGAGGTGCATCCTGTACCGCATCCACGTCAGTTGAAGTGGCAAGAGACCGAGTTCTATGCCTTCTTCCACTATGGTATGAATACCTATACCGGCCTTGAGTGGGGTAACGGTGACGAGAACCCTGCACGTTTTGCTCCAACAGCGGCTCCTAACCCACGCCAGTGGCTCGAGACTGCCAAGGCTGCGGGTATGCGCGGTGGTATCGCGGTGGTGAAGCACCACGACGGTTTCTGCCAGTGGCCTACAGCTACAACTGACCACAACGTTACAAGAGCGGGTAACGAGTATGGTAGGAATACCAATATCCCACGTGACTTTGCTGCTGCAGCAAAGGATCTTGGCATGAAGTACGGTTTCTATGTATCTCCATGGGACCGTAACAGCGTACACTATGGTACTGACAAGTATGTGAAGGACGTGTTCCTCAAGCAGTGTGCCGAGCTTGCCGAGTACGGTACAGACCAGTTCGAGATGTGGTTTGACGGTGCCAACGGCGGTAGCGGTTACTATGGTGGCCGCAACACTACTGTGAACGTTGACCGTGCTACATACTATGACGTTCCTAACCTCCGCGACAGTATCCATAAGGTATGCCCTGACTGCGTTATGTGGGGTGTAGGTGGTGAGGCCCGTTGGATCGGTAACGAGGCCGGTTGGGCCGGTCAGACAAACTGGTCTCCCGAGAACCGCGACTATGCAGGCGAGAACAACGGTATGTACGGTAGCGAGAACGGTTGGTTCTGGCTCCCTGGCGAGAGCGATGCCAAGGCTACAAACCAGGGTTGGTTCTACCACGACGGCGAGAGCCCATTGACACCTGAGCGTCTGTTCCAGATGTATCTTGAGACTGTCGGCCGTAACGCTACTCTCATCCTTAACATTCCACCTAACAAGGCCGGTGTGCTCCCCGATGCTTCGGTGAAGTCATTGGTTGGCATGGGTGACCTCATCAAGGCACGTCTTACAAACAACCTCGCTCTCAATGCAAAGGTTGAGGCAAGCGAGACACGTACTGCAGGTGCAAACCGCAACTATGTTGCCGACAACATGATTGACGAGGACAAGGATACATATTGGGCTACAAACGACGGTACTGTAGAGGCTACCATCACCTTTACATGGGATGAGGTACAGACAGTACGTTACGTTGAGCTCATGGAGTACATTGCCAAGGGTCAGCGTGTGAAGAAGTTCCACATCGAGACAAGCGAGGACGGCAGCACATGGACACGCCGCGCATCTAACGTTGAGACTACTACCGTAGGCTACAAGAGAATCATCCCTCTCCACGGCAGTACATCAAACAGCTACGGCGCAGGTTTCAAGGCCAAGGCAGTACGTATCGTTATCGAGGACAGCAAGGCTTGTCCACTTATCAGTAGAGTAGGCGTTTATTAATGTTTAAATCATTGGAATTATGAAATATAGAAATATTTTCGCGCTTGCTGCTTTGGCATTACCAATGGTTGCATTTGCGCAGACAAAGATTACATTCGAGAACCAGGACTACAAGTCTATCGGCGTATATGACACATGGGAGGCATCGCCTTTCCGCACCGGTGACCTCAAGGGTAACTACGATGTCATCGACAACCACTTGCAGTATGTTGACGAGCAGTTGGGCGAGGCTCCTAACGCGTCTTCAAAGATTCTTGCAGTGCAGCGTTCACGTTTCGGTAGCAACACATTCGGTGTACGTATTGACCTGAACGAGACATTCGAGCTCACACCAACTACAAAGTATGTTCACGTTATGGTTTACCGTCCTTACGGCGGCCGCGTGATGGTGGTGGGTCTCGGTAAGCGTACAGAGCGCAAGGACCAGTCACCCGAGGCTGAGCAGTTCTGGGCAATGTCTACAACAAACATCGGTGCCGACAAGTGGCAGGATGTGGTTCTCCCTATCAAGGGTAACGGCGGTATCGATATCTACAGCCTTGTAGTCGTTCCCGACTGTGAGTCACCACACAACTATACCGAGGATGCTATCTGCTACATCGACAACATCGAGGTGAACAACGATCCCCAGTCAAAGTTCGTTTACGGTTACTATCCAATCGCCTTTGACAAGGGACAGGTGTATACAAGAACCGACCGTTTCGTGAACTCCGTAGGTCTTGTATCGGGTGACGGTACACAGACAGTGAAGTCTCCTACATCACCAAAGACTGTGTATGTCGACAATACCACAAAGGCTGTGTTCGCGCGTGCAGGTGAGAGCGTGACTCCAAAGTTCAACTACACAGGTTCTTGGATGCACGGATATGTATACATCGACCGCGACAACAACGGTAAGTTCGATGCCAAGATGAACGATGACAATACAATTGCCGAGGGCAGCGACGTTATGGCATACTCTTACTATGAGGGCAAGAACAGCACCGGTGCTTCGGTTTCAAACCAGAACGTGCTTGCTCCTCCTGCATTCACAATCCCTGCTGACCTTGCCGAGGGTTACTACCGTATGCGCTTCAAGGTGGATTGGGATGACATTGACCCTGCAGGTTGCATCGACCAGTCAAACTCAATCATTGCCAACGGTGGTGGTATCATTGACGTGATGCTTAACGTACACGGCGACAACGCATACGTTAACGACGCTAACCGTAACGGTAAGGTGGTTGCCGCTGCCGATGGCGCCGACCTCGTGAAATATGCTACTCCATTCGGTCAGGACTTCAAGATCAAGATGGTTCCTGAGAACGGTTTCGAGTATTCAGGTATCATCGTGAAGTACGGCTACAACCTCAGCGGTGACAGCATCGTACGTGATAACGTACAGTGGCAGAAGGTTCACTTCGAGCGCCAGCAGTTCGACGAGGAGGATTGCATCACAATCCCAGGCAACTACATCTGTGGTGATGTTGAGATCGAGGGTCTCTTTATTGAGGATGGTACATACGTTCCTGAGGAGCCTGAGACACGCTATGAGACAACCAAGGTTGAGAATGGAAATTTCGCTAATGGAACCACTTGGTATACAATCCAGATAGGCCAGGATGGATACGTGTTGGCCGACAACGGCAATGCAAGCTACATTGCCCTCGACAATACTATCGTCGATATCGAGAATCCAGCCCAGCTGTGGTGCTTCACCGGTAACGAGGATGCAGGCTACCGCATCTACAACATGCAGGCAGGTGCTTCAAAGGTTCTTGCGGCTCCAACCCAGATGCTCGGTTCAACAGGTGCTGCTTCACACCCTACAATGCAGCCTGTAGATGCTTTGCCAAGCGGATATACCGACCTTTGGAAGTTTGAGGACTCTGATGACCTCGGCTCAAGCAACGTGGCTCACGCATATATGTATGAGGTTGGCTATGAGAGCAACAAGGTGAACAACCGCGACAACAAGCTCGCCTTCTGGAATGGTGGTGCCGATGCAGGTTCTACATTGCAGATCTATTTCGCAAAGAAGACCGAGAGTACGGGTATCAGCAATATTGTAGTAGAGAGCAATGCTGCTGTCTATGACCTCACAGGCCGTAGAGTGACTGTTCCTACAAAGGGTATCTATGTTGTGAACGGTAAAAAAATGTATGTGAAGTAATACATACCTGTTTATTTATATGACGGCAACCCCGCAAAGGGTTGCCGTCTGTTTTTTTGACACATTGTGTGTGAAAATATTCCGTCATAATTTTGTAATGCTCTTTTCTTTTGTTTACTTTTGCCGAAAATGGATATAGTGTATTCCAATAAATAAATACTAACCTTAAAAATATTACTCCAATGAACACAATTGTTTCTCAGTTCAACATTCAGGGCAATGTTGTTGAAGTGGCTCCTCTGGGCAATGGTCTTATCAATACAACATATCGTGTGAAGACAGAGGGCGATGCTCCCGACTATGTATTGCAGCACGTTAACAACGCAATCTTCCCCGATGTGGACATGCTCATGAACAACATCGTGGCTGTTACAGAGCACATCCATGGCAAGCTGGTTGCTGCCGGTGCCGAGGATATCGAGCGCAAGGTGCTCAAGTTCGTTCCTGCAAAGGATGGTAAGTACTACCACTTTGACGGTGAGAAGTACTGGCGTGTAATGGAGTTCATCCCCGATACAGTGGGTATGACTGCCGTTACTCCCGAGACATCATACATCGTGGGCGAGACCTTCGGTAACTTCCAGGCTATGTTGGCCGATATTCCTGCCGAGTTGGGCGAGACAATCAAGGATTTCCACAACATGGAGTTCCGTCTGCAGCAGTTGCGTGACGCCGTTGCCGAGAACAAGGCCGGCCGTCTTGCCGAGGTTCAGTGGCTCGTTGACGAGCTCGAGGCCCGTGCCGAGGAGATGTGCAAGGGCGAGCGTCTGCACCGTGAGGGCAAGCTTGCAAAGCGTATCTGCCACTGCGATACAAAGGTTGACAACATTCTCTTTGACAAGGACGGTAACGTACTCTGCGTAATTGACCTTGACACGGTGATGCCTAACTTCATCTTCTCAGATTTCGGTGACTACTTGCGCTCAGCAGCAAATACCGGCAAGGAGGATGACAAGGACCTTGACAATGTGAACTTCAACATGGAGATCTTCAAGTCTTTCACAAAGGGCTACTTGAAGTCTGCCGCTTCGTTCATCACTCCTCTTGAGGTGGAGAACCTGCCATATGCCGCAGCTCTTTTCCCATACATGCAGACTGTACGCTTCCTGGCTGACTACATCAACGGTGATACATACTACAAGATCCAGTATCCCGAGCATAACCTCGTTCGCTCAAAGGCTCAGTTCAAACTGTTGCAGAGCGTTGAGGCTCACCAGGCCGAGATGCAGGCATTCATTGCAGAGGTGATGAAGTAATACGGAATCTATCAATCATTTTGAAGCCACCTGACCGTTCGGTCAGGTGGCTTTTTTATTCCTTAGCGTCGGGTGGTGGGAATTGTATTAAGATTTGATCTGATATTCAAGTAAAACCCGAGTTCAAGAAACGTAGGTGCAGGCCGGTGTGTCTGCCCATAAAGCGCCAATGATTCATGTGGTTGGTCGTGTATTGCACAATCGGGCGAACATGATTTCTACTCCTCTGTCACTAAAGTGCCAGCCAATTGCTCCCCTGTCCTTAGGGGAGCTCCGCAAAGCGGTGAGGGGTTAACAGAGGATCACCCCGGTGCCCGAAGGACGGAGGTGTTGTATGACGCATACTTGTGACGGAAATGGGTGGCTTTGCCTGCCCTGAAAAGCTGTAATTGGGTTGAACCATTGAATCACTGCCTAAGTCCAATTGTTAAATATTAAATTAATAATTATATTTATAATATAAAATTAATTAT
>JAFYWE010000235.1 GCA_017558165.1 Bacteroidaceae bacterium | reverse complement strand
TACCGGAACATCCGATAGTCTCAACGAGAGCCTCCTCGATAATACCGTTCTTAACGTTAAGAGAGAGCTTACAAGCACCCTGCTGAGGAGCACACCAACCAATACCGTGTGTAAAGCCCGAGATGTCAGCAACCTCCTTAGCCTTGATCCACTTACCCTCCTCGGGGATTGGAGCAGGACCGTGGTTAGGACCCTTCTTTACAACACACATGTTTTCTACTTCGTGTGAATAAACCATAATTGTTGTATGTTTAAAATGTGAAACATAGTCTCTTTCAATCTGCGAAATTAGTAAAAATAATGTCTTGAGCAAAAGTTGGAGTGCTTTTTATTCGCAAAAAATGATTCTTTCATAAAAAAGTATAATTAAGGTATATATATTGCCTTTCGGCTTCGTGCTTTTGGCAATTTCTTTGTATCTTCGCGACCGATTGTTTTTTAACTGCATATTAATAGAATGATGACTATGAAAAGATTTTTTGGATTTGCGGCGTTGCTGTCGGTGATGCTTGCTTTCTTCTCATGCGAGCCTGCAGAGTCTGGGTATGAATTCGAATATTTCTACGATAACATCTACACTGTAAACAAGCATAAGGTGTGCGCCGAGTTCCAGGACTCGCTCATCACCATCTACAATATGGACAAGTACGGTCTTGAGACCGGGCACAGGGCGCGTATGGTGCTGAAGTATCATTTCGATTACTCTACAATGGCTTATCCCAAGTGGGAGATTGCCGAGCTCATTGATGTTATACCTACATTGCCTCTCCAGGCAAAGGATGCTGTCAATGCCGAGGAGTACAATGCGCTGTTCACATCCCTCAACTATTATGAGCTGATGGACAGGTACTACCAGCCTGTATGGGTGTGGAACGGTCTCCAGAATATCAACATTGAGTTCAAGGGACTAAAGGACAATGCACAGTTCGCGATGGCTGTACGTGGTATCGGTGTTGCTGATGATAATGAAAAGGACGTATGTGTCGAGTTCGATCTTTATGCCAAGGCTCAGCAGTCGGGTAACGTGAAGTCGACCAAGTTGCTTACATTCGACATCTCGAATGTTGCCGATTTCCTTACCGATGAGCAGAAGGCCCGCATTGCCGGTATCGATACACTCAAGACAAGAATCTACCTCAAGCGCGAGGTGGACGGCGCAGTCAAGGAGACCAATATCCTTGGTGGCAAGTTTGCAAACCCATTGAAGTGATTATGGACAAGAGAGTCTCTAATATAAATATAAAGAACCGCAGGGCTTCGTTCGACTACATAGTGACGGAGACCTACACGGCAGGAATAGTGCTGACTGGTACCGAGATAAAGTCGATACGCCAGTCGAAGGCAAGTCTCGTCGATACTTACTGCACCTTTATCAATGAGGAGTTGTGGGTGAAGAACATGCATGTGGCCGAGTATTTCTATGGTTCGTACAACAACCATACGGCGTGTCGCGACCGCAAGCTGTTGCTTGAGCGCAAGGAGTTGCGCAAGCTCAAGCAGGCTGTAAAGAACCCCGGTTTCACTATTGTGCCCATGAGGCTGTTCATTAACGAAAAGGGGCTTGCAAAGCTTGTGATTGCACTTGCACGCGGTAAGCACGAGTATGACAAGCGCGAGTCCATCAAGGAACGTGATGACAAGCGCGAACTTGACCGTATAAAGAGAAGTTACTGATAAGGTTTTACTCTATCCCATGTGTGGGGTAGGGTAAAATGTTTTTTGTATATGACGAGGTTGGCTAAAAAGAGCTCTTATTTATTCAAACCTCAACATTGAGGGCGTTTGGCCCTCTGTGGAAAAACCAAGACAATGAAACTTGTAGAAGCTATAAAAGATAGGATTCTGGTGCTTGACGGAGCAATGGGCACGATGATACAGCGCTATGCTCTTGACGAGGCCGATTTCCGTGGAACACTGCTTGCGGGGCATCCCCAGCAGCTCAAGGGTAATAATGACCTGCTGGTACTTACACGCCCCGATGTAATCAGGGATATCCATTCAAGATATCTCGCGGCTGGTGCCGACATAATCGAGACATGTACCTTCAATGCGAACGCGATATCACAGGGTGAGTATGGTTGCGCGCATATGTGCGCCGATATCAACCGCATGGCGGCAAAGCTTG
Organism: Bacteroidaceae bacterium; assembly: GCA_017558165.1. Lineage (GTDB taxonomy): Bacteria > Bacteroidota > Bacteroidia > Bacteroidales > Bacteroidaceae > HGM04593. The sequence continues at coordinate 5,717 of JAFYWE010000235.1, read as the reverse complement.
CCCGTGAGGTGGCCGACAGTTATTCAACGCCAGACAAGCCACGCTATGTGGCGGGTTCTGTGGGGCCTACAGGGCGCACCTGCTCAATGAGCCCCGATGTGGAGAACCCAGCATTGCGCAATGTGACCTTTGATATGCTTGTCGGGGCGTATAAGGAGCAGATGGTGGCTTTGATTGAGGGCGGTGTGGATGCCTTGCTGTGCGAGACAATCTTCGATACGCTCAATGCCAAGGCTGCGCTGTGTGCTGCCGAGGAGGCTATGACTGCCGTGGGTCGCAAGGTGCCGGTGATGCTCTCGTTCACCATTGCCGATACGCAGGGACGCATACTCTCGGGTCAGACACTTGAGGCTGTACTTGCTTCCATTGCGGGGCACGACGTACTGTCGGTAGGCCTTAACTGCTCGTTCGGCGCAAGGGATATGAAACCGTTCCTCAAGCGCTTGAGCGATATGGCTCCATGCTATGTGAGCGTCTATCCTAACGCCGGTTTGCCCAACGAACTTGGCGAGTATGACCAGTCTCCTGCCGAGATGGCATCAATCATCAAGGAGTATGTTCAGGAGGGGCTCGTGAATGTGGTTGGCGGTTGTTGCGGAACCACGGACGAGTTCATTGCGCTGTATCCGTCGTTGGTCGATGGGGTAGAGCCACGCCGTCCAAAGGACGAGCGAAAGGAGATGTGGCTGTCGGGCCTTGAGCGCCTGGTGGTAAGCCCCGAGATGAATTTCATTAACGTGGGCGAGCGCTGCAATGTGGCTGGCTCACGCAAGTTCCTGCGTCTTATAAACGAGAAGAACTATGCCGAGGCATTGACCATTGCCCGCCGTCAGGTTGAGGATGGTGCCCAGGTGATAGACGTTAATATGGATGACGGTCTGCTCAATGCACGCGAGGAGATGAGGACTTTCCTCAATATGCTTGCCTGTGAGCCCGATATAGCCCGAGTTCCGGTGATGGTCGATTCTTCGGATTGGGAAGTAATCAAGGAGGGACTCAAATGTATACAGGGACGTTCAATCGTGAACTCAATCTCCCTGAAGGAGGGCGAGGAGGTCTTCCTTACCCGTGCACGTGAGGCCAAGAGCCTTGGTGCTGCGGTTGTTGTCATGGCGTTTGACGAGAACGGGCAGGCGACCACCTTCGAGCGCAAGATCGAGGTGTGTGGCCGTGCCTATGAACTGTTGACAAAAAAGGTGGGCTTTGCCCCTTATGATATAATATTCGACCCCAATATCCTTGCCGTTGCTACGGGTATTGAGGAGCATGCCGCATATGGTATCGACTTCATCCGTGCCTGTGCCTGGATAAAGGAGAACCTGCCCGGTGCGCACATCAGCGGCGGAGTGAGCAACCTCTCGTTCTCGTTCCGCGGTAACAACTATGTGCGCGAGGCGTTGCACGCAGTATTCCTGTATCATGCCATTGCGGCCGGAATGGATATGGGAATCGTGAATCCGCAGACTGCTGTCCAGTATGAGGATATTCCGCTTGAACTTCGCGAGGTGATGGAGGATGTGGTGCTCAACCGCAGTGCCGATGCTACGGAGCGCCTCATTGCCATAGCTGCGGAACTCAAGGAGAATGGCTCTGCTACACAGCAGGCCACGGCCGAGGCTTGGCGTGACGGCAGTGTAGAGGAACGTCTGAAAATCTCCCTTGTAAAGGGCGTAAGCGAATATATGGTACATGATCTTGACGAGGCCGTGGCAAAATACGGCAGTGCCGTGGATGTCATTGGCGGTCCTTTGATGGACGGAATGGGCTATGTCGGAGAGCTGTTCGGTGCTGGCAAGCTGTTCCTGCCACAGGTGGTGAAGAGCGCGCGTACGATGAAGCAGATGGTCCATGTGTTGCAGCCGCTTATCGAGAGCGAGAACAGTGCGCGTACAAGTTCGGCAGGCCGTGTGGTTGTTGCTACTGTGAAGGGTGACGTCCATGACATAGGCAAGAACATCGCTGCTGTGGTGATGGGCTGCAACGGTTATGAGGTCATTGACCTGGGTGTGATGGTTCCGGCCGAGAGAATAGTGGCCGAGGCTGTGGAGCGTAAGGCGGATATCGTGGCATTGAGCGGCCTCATTACACCTTCGCTTGAGGAGATGCGTGCCACCGTAAAGGCTATGGATGAGGCAGGCTTGACAATTCCGGTGCTTATAGCCGGTGCCACTACAAGCCCGTTGCATACGGCGTTGAAGATTGCGCCGGAGTACGGTGCTCCTGTAGTGCACGTAAAGGACGTGTCGCAGAACGTGCTTGTGGCTGCCGAACTGCTCGGTGGCGATGAGCGTCGTGATGCCTTTGTTGCTTCTCTTTTGAGTGACCAGCAGGCGTTGCGCGAGCAGGCTGCCGCGAAGGTGGCAGCGCCGTTGCGTTCGCTCGATGAGGCACGTGAAAATAAGTTGAATCTTTTTTGATTGAATATATGGCCGATAATAAAATAAAGGGTCTTACCTCGCAACAGGTCGAGGAGAGCCGTCTCAAATACGGAAGCAATGTGCTCACCCCACCTGAGAAGGAGTCGTTGTGGAAACAGTTCCTTGAAAAGTTCGAGGATCCCATAATCAGGATTCTTCTGCTTGCCTGGGTGTTGTCGATGATAATATCATCGGTTCATTGCTGGGGACCTGAGCAGGAGGGCTTTGCCGCTTTCCTTGAGCCGCTGGGCATATTTTTCGCGATAATGCTTGCAAGTACCATCGGTTTCATTTTTGAGGTGAAGGCCGCGCGTGCATTTGAGGTGCTGAATACCGTGAACGATGATATCATGGTCACCGTTATACGTGACGGAAAGGTTCAGGAGGTGTCGCGCAAGGAGATTGTCGTGGGTGATGTGGTTATGCTTGGTACCGGTGATGAGGTTCCGGCCGATGGCGTGTTGCTCGAGGCGCATTCATTGCAGTTAAACGAGTCCACACTCACCGGTGAGCCTGTGATTGCAAAGACTACGGTCGAGGCCGATTTCGACAGCGAGGCTACATACCCGTCGAACAGGGTGCTGCGCAGCACGACTGTTGTTGACGGTCACGGTATAATGTGTGTTGACCTTGTAGGTGATGCCACCGAATATGGCAAGGTGAACCAGGGCGCTCTCATCGACAATAACCTCGAGACTCCGTTGCAGTTGCAGCTGACGCGCCTTGCCGGCGTAATCAGCAAGATGGGCTATGCCGTTGCTGCAATTACATTCGTGATGCTCACTGCAAAAGTATTCCTTGCCGATGAGGCCATGAGTACGATGGACATGGTGTCGGCCCTGTTGCATAACTTCATGATAGCGGTCACACTTATCGTGGTATCGGTTCCCGAGGGCTTGCCGATGGCGGTTACATTGAGCCTTGCACTCAGCATGGGACGTATGCTAAAGACCAATAACCTTGTACGCAAGATGCACGCCTGTGAGACAATGGGCGCGGCAACGATAATATGTACCGACAAGACCGGTACACTTACCCAGAACCGCATGCAGGTGCACGAGACAAACTTCTCTGCACTCACCGGGCAACAGCTTGGTGTCGATGAGGCCTCTGCGCTCGTAAAGGAGGGCATTGCCGTGAACTCTACCGCGAACCTCAATATTGAGGACGGTGCGGTAAAGACAATCGGTAACCCCACCGAGGCCGCATTGCTTTTGTGGCTCAACGGTTGCGGTGTCGATTATCAGCCATTGCGCGACGGTGCAAAGGTAGTGAGCCAGCTGACATTCTCTACCGAGCGCAAATATATGGCAACCGTGGTCGATTCGCCACTCATCGGCAAGAAGGTGCTCTATGTGAAGGGTGCTCCGGAGATTGTGCTTGCCAACTGTAACCGTGTGGCAACGGTTGATGGCTGTGCGACTGTGGAGGAGAGCCGTGAGGGCATCGAGACGAAGCTCCTTGAGTATCAGGGTATGGCCATGCGTACATTGGGCTTTGCATGTCAGGTGCTCGAGGAGGGTGATGATTGCGCTCCTTATGCTGATGGGCGTCTTGCGGGTACTGACCTCACTTTCCTTGGCTTCGTGGCAATCTCCGACCCAGTACGTGCCGATGTTCCAGAGGCAGTGCAGTCGTGTCTGGCTGCCGGCATTGACGTGAAGATCGTTACAGGTGACACCCCGGGTACTGCACGTGAGATCGGCCGTCAGATAGGTATCATCAATGACACGACTTCGGACTATGCTGTCATAACAGGTCCTGAGTTCGAGGCCTTGAGCGAGGAGGATGCCGCCAAGCGCGTCATGGCGCTCAAGATAATGTGCCGTGCACGTCCTATGGACAAACAGCGTCTTGTAAGGCTGTTGCAGGAGCAGGATGCGGTTGTTGCCGTTACCGGTGACGGAACCAATGACGCTCCGGCGCTGAAGGCAGCCCAGGTAGGCCTTTCGATGGGTGACGGTACATCCGTTGCCAAGGAGGCAAGTGACATTACAATTATCGACAATTCGTTCACCAGCATTGCGCGTGCCGTCATGTGGGGCCGTTCGCTTTACAAGAATATCCAGCGATTCCTGCTTTTCCAGCTTACAATTAATGTGGCTGCATGCCTCATTGTTATGATCGGCTCCCTTGTGGGTACCTCATCTCCGTTGACGATTACGCAGATGCTGTGGGTGAACCTCATTATGGATACTTTTGCAGCCGGTGCACTGGCTTCGTTGCCACCGAACTGGAGTGTGATGAAGGAGCGTCCGCGCAAGAGTGGTGAGAACGGTGACTTTATCATCACCAAGCCTATGGCAAGGAGTATCTTCGGCGTCGGATTCCTCTTCGTGGTAATTCAGGTGGCCATGCTTGTATGGCTCAATGTCGATGGTGCAATGACCCCATATGAACAGTCGGAGTTCTTTACGTTCTTTGTAATGCTGCAGTTCTGGAATATGTTCAACGCCAAGGCATACATGACAGGATGCTCGGCATTCAAGGGACTCTTCTCCAACTACACATTCCTTGCCGTGTGTGCGCTGATAGTGGTGGGTCAGGTACTCATAGTCTCGTTCGGTGGCGTGATGTTCAACGTGGTTCCGCTTTCATTAGAGAGTTGGGCGGTGATAACGGCATCAACATCGGTAGTGCTGTGGGTTGGTGAGATAGTACGTCTTTTCAAAAGAAACAAGTAATAAACAAAACAAAATAAAACATTATGGAAGCATTGGTACAGTTCTGTCTTGAGCATCTGAACTACTGGACAGTAACCCTTTTTATGGCAATCGAGAGTTCGTTCATCCCTTTCCCGTCCGAGGCTGTTGTTCCGCCTGCTGCATGGAAGGCCGCGGTTACCGGTGATATGAATGTCGTTCTTGTTGTCGTGTTCGCGACTTTGGGAGCGCTTATAGGTGCCTTGTTCAACTATTATCTTGCCCTTTGGCTGGGACGTCCCATTGTATACAAGTTCGCGAACAGCCGTTTCGGTCACATGTGTCTCATTGATGAGGATAAGGTGAAGTATGCCGAGGTCTATTTTGACAAGCATGGTGCCGTCTCTACATTTGTAGGTCGTCTTGTACCAGCAGTGCGTCAGCTCATCTCAATACCAGCGGGACTTGCGCGTATGGGATTGGGGCGTTTCGTGCTTTTCACCACTCTTGGTGCCGGTGCGTGGAATGCGGTCCTTGCTGCCCTGGGATATTATATGTCGAAGATACCCGGTATGGACAGTGAGGCTTCGGTGATGGCTGCTGTCAAGGAGCACAGTAGTCTTATCGGATATATCGTGTTCGCAATCGTGGCATTTGC
>JAFYWE010000234.1 GCA_017558165.1 Bacteroidaceae bacterium | reverse complement strand
GCCACGGGTAAGCGAGAGCAAAGAAAGTTTACTTGCTTTGCCGAGCGGGAGTGGGTTCGTGCAACAAAGGGCATAAAAAGACAAGCACTTCTTGAGGACAATGTAAATAATATTTTTGAAAGAAATTTAAACAGCTTCTTATATCATGTTTCAAAAAGTATTTATAATGAAAGAATTGCAATGCAGTCAAGACTTCAAATTGTTTGCAAGCTTCGGGCTGTTATGTGTGCTTGTATTACTTCTTGTTTCGTGTAACGACGGTCTTGATGATGGGTCGGAAGTACATGGAAATCAGCAAGATATTCCAGTTGTGCATATAACAACCCCCGACAGTGTCGGAATAGACAGCAAGGAGGTCTGGGTAAAAGGAGGTAATATCCGCATAATTGACGGTGCTGGTAAGGAGTGTCTGAATGTCAAAGCCGATTTCCGTGGCCGTGGAAACAGTACGTGGACAATGCCTAAGAAGCCTTATGCCATAAAGCTTGCCGAGAAGGCCGAGGTTCTTGGAATGCCGCGGCATAAGAGGTGGGTGCTGTTGGCAAACTGGATGGACAGGACATTGTTGCGCAATGATGTCTCGTTCCAGGTCGCCCGCCTGGCTTTTCCATGGACACCGCGTGGCGAGTTCGTCGAGCTGTTCCTTAATGGCGAGTATCGTGGGAACTACTATCTGTGTGAGCAGATCAAGATAGACAGGAACAGGGTCGACATCGACGAGATTGAATATTCAACCGATGACATTACGGGTGGTTATATCCTTGAGTTCGATAAATATGCGGTAAATGAGAAGAATCATTTCTATACAAGATACAAGAACTATCCGGTCGAGATAAAGGAACCCGATGAGGATGTCATATATTCGCCCGAGCATCCGGCATTCGTCTATATAAAGGATTATGTTGACAATATTGAGGAGACGTTCGAGAACGGTACATACGAGGATATTACTCAACTCATAGATGTCTGGTCATTTGTCGACTTTTTCCTGGTCTACAACCTTGTAGGCAATACGGAAGCCACGCACCCTAAAAGTTGCTATTTCTACAAGAAACGTGGTGGCTTGCTTTATGCCGGCCCTGTATGGGATTTTGACTGGGGAACCTTCAGGCCTGGACTGAAAGGACTGGTGCTGACTTCTGCCCTGTGGTATGGCTACTTGCTCGAGTATGATGAATTCCGTGCCTTGTTGAAAAAGCGTTGGCTTGAGCTCAAACCGCAGTTTGAAAGCGTACAGTACTATATTGGCAGGAAAGCAAATTGGATAAGGGAGTCCAATGAGGATAATTTTGCAATGTGGCCTATTGATGTCGTGGTGAATATGGACGAGAGGCTTGACTTCTATGAGGCGGTAGGCCGCATGCGTGACGTGTATCTTGACCGTATTGATGAAATAGATGCCGCACTCGCTTCTTTTTGAGGTTCTTTCTCATTTTAAAAAGTATCGGAGTTTAAATATGTAACTCGTGTTAAAAGCAGAAACTTAACGGCTTTTATGCCAGAAAGTTTCTGCTTTTTTATTATTTTCGCGGTCTATTTTTGAAAAACTTCTATTATGAGTGAACAACCAAGAGCCTCGTTCGGGGGCAAATTAAGTGTCATATTGGTGGCGGCGGGCAGCGCCATTGGTCTTGGAGCCTTATGGCGTTTTCCGTATGTGGCCGGAGAGAATGGTGGAGCCGCGTTCCTGTTGGTGTTTCTTTTGAGTGTACTTGTGGTGGGTATACCAGCCATGCTTGCTGAGTTTGCCGTAGGACGTCATACAAAGAAGAACGCCGTAGGTGCTTTCCGTGCCCTTTCCAAGCGTTGGAGTTGGCTGGGTTACAGTGGAATCCTCGGAGCCTTGCTCATCTCGGGATACTACTATCTTATAGCAGGCTGGTCGCTGGAGTATCTTCTCAACTCTGTCACTGGCGGGATCTTTGATTCAACACTCTCCTTTAAGGAGCAGTTCAGTGAGTTCCAAGGGTCATGGAAACCACTGGCTTGGGGAGTCGCGTTTATTCTCATTACGCATTTCATTGTCTCACGTGGCGTTGAGAAGGGTATTGAGAAGGCATCGAAGGTGATGATGCCTATGCTCTTTGTCATCCTTGTAATCATGGCGGTGCGCGTGGCGTTCATGCCCGGTGCATCCGAGGGTTACAAGTTCTTCCTTTCGTGTGATTTTGAGAAGGCTTTCAGTGCCGATACAATCATGATGGCCATGGGTCAGGCATTCTTCTCTCTCTCTGTAGGTATGGGATGCATGGTGACTTATGCGTCATATTTCAAGAAGAGCAACAATATCATTTCCACATCGTTCAATGTTTCTATATTGACTCTTCTTGTATCGGTACTTGCGGGTCTTGTAATCTTTCCGGCTGTGTACAGTGCCGGTCTTGAGCCTACCGAGGGACCGTCGCTGGTGTTTGTGACACTACCTGAGATCTTCAAAGGAATGCCTTTGGCCTCATTGTGGTCGGCAATATTCTTCCTGCTTGTCGTGCTGGCATCGCTCACCTCCACAATCTCTTTCCACGAGGTGCTGACAGCCTATTTCGGTGAGGAGTTCAAACTGTCACGCAAGAATGCCGCCATTGTCACCACTGTGGTTTCAATAGTGTTGAGTGCTGTGACATTTACCCAACTCTTCGGAATCGATTTCTTTACCGTCTTTGATTATATAACAGCCAATATGCTCATGCCGCTTGGCGGAATGTTTACCTGTATATTTGTGGTGTGGTTCATGAAGAAGAATTTCATGAAGGATGAGCTTACCAACAAGGGGGTATGCAACAGGTATCTTGCTCCTGTGGTGATTTTCATGCTGCGTTATGTCACCCCGTTGATTATACTTTATATATTCATCAAGAATTTTCTTTAAGCTAAGAGCTGTGTCAAGCATATTAATGAAGGCGACCAAAAGGCCGCCTTCATTGTTTTAATCACTATAGTATACGCGTTTTATTCTCTGTGATACCGATGTTAGTACCTCGTACGGTATTGTCTCCAGCCATTCGGCTATTTGGGTAGCTGGCAGGCCGGGGCCAAATATCTCAACAATGTCGCCCTCCTTGCAATCAATGTCCGTGACATCAATCATGCATACATCCATACATATATTACCCACGTAAGGTGCTTTCTGCCCGTTCACGATGCAGTGTCCTTTGCCGTTGCCCAGTTTGCGGTTGAGGCCGTCGGCATATCCGATGGGCAGTGCCGCTATGCGTGAATTCCTCTTCAAAGTGCCTTTCCTGCTATATCCTACAGTCTCATCGGCCGGAACCTCGCGTATCTGCAGTATTATGCTCTTAAGGGTCGATATAGGGTGGAGTGTGGCGTCCTCTGCTATGGGCGAGATTCCGTAGAGTCCTATTCCCAGTCGAACCATGTCATACTGCGCGGTGGTGAACCTCTCCGCCCCGGCGCTGTTGCATATGTGGCGTAGGATCTTGTGGCTGAATGCCGATTGCAGTGTTGATGCGGCCAGCTCGAAACGCGCAGTCTGTTCCTGTGAGAATGTATCGAACAGCGGGCTGTCGCTTCCTGCAAAATGTGAGAATATCGAACGTGGTGTCAAGGCGTTCTGCTGTTTCAGGGCCTCAACCAGCGCCGGTATCTCTTGGGGCAGGAAGCCAAGACGGTGCATGCCTGTATCTACCTTTATATGCACGGGATAGTCGGTTATACCCTCACGGCGTGCGGCCTCAATTAGTGCCCTCAGCATCCCGAATCCGTACACCTCAGGCTCGAGCTTGTTGTCGAAAAGCGTACGGTATGAGCTCGGTTCCGGGTTCATTACAATGATTCCGCACTCTATGCCGTCCTTGCGCAGTTCGGCGCCTTCATCTGCTACGGCTACCGCAAGGTAGTCAATGCTGCAGTCCTGCAGTGTCCTGCCTATCTCTAGTGCTCCGGCTCCGTAGGCATCGGCCTTTACCATGCACACGCACTTGGTGTCGGGGTTGAGCCTGTTCCTGTATCTGTTGAGGTTGTCACGCAGTGCGCTAAGGTTTACCTCGAGTATGGTCTGGTGTACCTTCTTCTCCAATGCTTCCGATACATCCTCAAAATGGAACGAACGTGATCCCTTGAGCAGTATGCACTCGCCTTCAAGACTGCGCAGTAACTTTGATGACAACAACTCCTCGGTGGCGTTGAAGAAATGACACTCGATAGATGAACTGCCCAGCATCTCCTTCTGTGATGCGATTTCGTTGCCTACTCCTATGAACTTATCGATGTTGCGCTTCTCCATGTAGCCGAGCACGGTTTGGTATAGTGTGTCAGGGCTTTCGCCGGTCTGCTTGATGTCGGCGAGAATGAGTGTGCGCTTGAGGCTGGGCATAGTGCTGCAACGGCGTTCCATAAAGTCGAGCGCAATCTCTAGCGATGCGGTGTCCGAGTTGTAGCTGTCATTGATGACAAGGCATCCGTTCTTGCCCTCCTTTACCTCGAGCCTCATGGCTATGGGTTCCAGTTGGTTCATGCGCTCGGCTATGGCTTCTGCTGGTATCTTCAGGTAAAGTGCCGCGGCAAGGCAGTTGATTGAATCCTCTATTGACGCATCATCGACGAACGGAATGCGGTAACTGTTCTCGAACATGAGGAAGCGGTAGCAAACTGTGGTGCCGTCTCCCTCCTTTGTTATGCTCTTGATGTAGAGCGGGCTTTCGGGGTCGCTGTGTGACCAGGCAATCTCCTGCGCATGAAGGCCGTATTGTGCTATGCTGTCCGACAGTAGTTTGTTGTCGGCGTTGTAGATTATCACCTCGCAATCCCTGAACAGCGACAGTTTCTCGTCGCATTTCTCCTGGATGGTAGCGAAGTTCTCCTGATGCGCCCCGCTTATGTTGGTGATGATTCCGATGGTCGGTCTTATGATATGCTGCAGCCTTGCCATCTCGTCGGTGCGTGATATTCCTGCTTCGAAGATTCCCAAGGTGTTCTCTTCGCGGAGCATCCAAACCGACAAGGGGACGCCTATCTGCGAGTTGTAGCTACGTGGCGAGCGCGTCACGTTGTAGTCTCCTGCCGTAAGTTGGTATAGCCACTCCTTGACTATGGTCTTGCCGTCACTGCCGGTAATGCCTACGACAGGGATGCCGAACTGTGAACGGTGATGTGATGCAAGGCTCTGCAGTGTCTTTATGCTGTCATCAACGATGATGAAATTGGCTTCGGCAAGTGAACGGAAATCGTTGTCGCTGTTCACGACAAAGTTTCTCACGCCCCTTTGGTAAAGGGCATCTATGTACCGGTGCCCGTCGCCGTGCTTTGTCTTTATGGCAAAGAAAAGGGTCTCCTCGGGGAAGGTCAGCGAACGGCTGTCGGTGAGCAGGCGTGTCACCCTGCTGTCGGGTGATGATAGCTTGCCTTTGCCGTTGAGAATC